>JBBDZV010000085.1:0-2250 GCA_040900005.1 Saccharimonadales bacterium (SeqCode) | reverse complement strand
GGCATAGCCGTCATAGAAGATAACGACCACTTCTTCCATTCTATTGGGTTATCGGCTACTCACACCGAAAAGACCATACGGGACCGCGTCAACAAGATCATAGAAGCCATCAAGGATATCGGCGAGCCAACTCATATCAAACAAGTGGCCGACAAAGTTGGCAACCCTGATGAGCGACACGTTGAAGCATTGGCTGGCATTTCTAAGAATATTGCTACCTTAAATGACCGCTGGGGCCTTATTAAGTGGCCGATGGTCAATCCTAAGAACATCCGCGATAAGATCTATGTCATTCTCCACGTGAAGAAGAAGCCGCTGCACTTTTCCGAAATCGCCGACGCGATTAAAAACAGCGACCTAAAGCGCAAAGATGTCACCACCCAGGCCATCCATAATGAACTTATCAAAGACGCCCGCTTTGTCCTGATAGGGCGGGGGATTTACGCTCTAAAAGAGTGGGGTTATCAAAAAGGTACCGTGGCTGATGTGATTGCCGAAGTCTTGAAAAAAGAAGCTGGGCCGTTGCACCGCGACGAAATTGTTCGCCGGGTTCTAAAAAGCCGCCAGGTGAAGGAAACTACCATCCTCTTGAATCTACAGGGCAAAAAGCAGTTCAAGCGTGTGGCTAAAGCCACCTACGCCCTAGCCGAATAAACAGCAGTTCTAAAACCGCCCCTGGAGCCCATCTAGCGTATAATAAAGCCATAAAGCTTATGAGACTATTGGGAAAAACAAAGGGCAGGGTACAGACGGCGCACGATGACGTCCTGCTGATGCTGGAAGTACCGCGCACTAATGATAAAAAAGAGCTTGCGGCCGAGCAAATGTTGGCGGCACTGCACGGTATCCTGCGCCCTAAAAAAGAACTGCGCCTATCTGGAACCCTGCAAGAGCATATCAGCCTAGAAATAGCCGCCATCGGCCAGCGTATCCGCTTTTATATATGGACCCCCAAGCACCTCCAGGCCTTCGTGGAAGGTCAGATTTACGCCCAGTACCCGACTGTCCAGATCTCTGAGCAGGCAGAGGACTACGCCGCGCGGCATCTGCACCAAACAGTTATTCACAGCGCCGAACTGACGCTGATTGACGACGAAACCGTCCCGATAAAGACCTTTCCCAGTTTCGAGGTGGACCCGCTGGCGGCTATAACGGCTACACTAGCCAAGTTAGATAAAGAAGACGAAGAAATGTGGATTCAAATAATGGGCCGACCGGTACCTGATGATTGGCACCGCAAGGGAGCCCGGATGGTCAATCGAATCCAAAACGGGCGGGGGCTATTATCCGGCGCTGGGTCCTCAACCCTTAGCTATGCCGCCGAAGCTTTGGCGGCGCTAGCCCGGCCGCCCACCGGTAGCGGCTCCGACACTAAGCCCGATATCTCTGAACGCGACAAAAGCCGCATCTCGGCTATCCAGGAAAAAAGCAACAAGCTAGGATACCAGGTGAAGATACGGTTGATGTACGCTGGACACGACCAGCATACCGCCCGCCTGCGCATGCAAGCTCTGGTGGGGGCTTTTAAGCAGTTTAATACTACTAACCTAAATGGTTTCACGATCCGCTCTCCCAGTTTCAACCGAGACAAGCAATTGGAGTATCAAACCCGATTCTTTATTGATAATGGACAGATACTAAACATCGAAGAGCTGGCCAGCCTATTCCACCTACCGCACACTACCGTAGAGACGCCAAACATCGTTTGGGCTACCACTAAGACCGCCGAACCACCGTCTAACGTGCCAATACCGGTAAAGGGCGACGAAAATGAAATCAGCCTCTTCGGTGTCACAAACTTCAGGGGAGACAACACTGTCTTTGGGGCGCTTCGGGGCGACCGCGGCCGCCACATATACATCCTGGGCCAAACCGGGACAGGGAAGTCCGGAGCATTGGAGCTATTGACGCTGTCTGATATTTACTACGACCAGGGCTTTGCCGTCATTGACCCACACGGCGATTACGCCCAGCACGTTTTAAGTTTTATACCGGAGCGCCGGATCGACGACGTAGTTTACTTTAATCCGGCCGACACTTCCTATCCTATAGGTTTTAATCCGCTGGAGGTTACCGACCCCAGCCTCAAAGGCCATATTAGCTCCGAGCTAGTAGGGGTCTTAAAGCGCCTGTTCGCCGAGAGCTGGGGGCCACGGCTGGAGTACATCCTGCGCTATACGCTGCTGGCGCTGTTGGATTACCCCAACTCCACCATGCTGGACATCACCCGAATGCTGACCGATAAGAAGT
>JBBDZV010000084.1:0-2296 GCA_040900005.1 Saccharimonadales bacterium (SeqCode) | reverse complement strand
TTCTAAACTACACCATCGTATATATGAGTAGAAATCTTGTAATCGTAGAGAGCCCTGCCAAGGCTAAGACTATCGCCAAATTCCTAGGCAGTGACTACCAAATAAAGAGTAGCTTCGGGCATATCCGCGACCTGCCAAAAAATGAATTGGGGGTTGATGTAGATAATGATTTCACGCCAAAATACCAAACTAGCCCTGATAAGAAAAAGGTGGTTTCTGAGCTAAAAAAAGCCGCCAAAGGCCATACCGTCTGGCTGGCCAGCGATGAAGACCGCGAAGGCGAGGCCATTGCTTGGCATGTCTGCCATGTGCTAGACCTGGACCCCAGCAAAACCAACCGGATAGTCTTTCATGAGATTACCAAGCCGGCTATCACGGCCGCCGTTGCTAAGCCCCGCACCATAGACATGAAATTGGTAGATGCTCAGCAAGCCCGACGGATACTGGATCGCCTAGTAGGTTATGAACTCAGCCCGGTGCTTTGGAAAAAAGTCAGAACCGGGCTGTCCGCCGGAAGGGTCCAGAGTGTGGCCGTTAAGCTGATAGTGGAGCGGGAGCGGGAGATAAAAGCCTTTGCAGCGGAAAGCTCCTTCAAGGTCACCGCTATATTGGATGCCAACGACAGTGATCTGCCGGCCGAACTATCGGAAAAGCTAGCCGACAAGCCCGCCGCCAAAGAATTTTTGAACCATGCCGCGAGCGCCGACTTTACGGTAGCCTCGGTGGACCAAAAGCCCGGTAGCCGTAACCCGGGGGCCCCTTTTACTACCAGTAGTCTCCAGCAGGAAGCCGCCCGGCGATTAGGTTTTAGCGTCCGCCAAACTATGATTACCGCCCAGCGCCTTTATGAAAATGGCCATATCACCTATATGCGTACAGACAGCACCAGCCTCTCTCCACTGGCCGTAAACGCCGCCAAGACTTATATAACTCGGGAGTATGGGGAGAAATACTCCACCCCCCGCCAATTCAAGACCAAGAGCCAGGCCGCCCAGGAAGCCCACGAGGCCATCCGACCTTCCGACCTCAGCCGCCAGAGCGCTGGGGCAGATTCTTCCCAACACAAACTCTATGAGCTCATCTGGCGCCGGATGCTGTCCAGCCAGATGGCGCCCGCCAAAATCGAGAAAACCGAGATAAAGATTGATATCGGGGGCCACTCCGCCTATTTCCTAGCGGTCGGGGAGGTGTTAGTATTTGACGGCTTTTTGAAAGTTTACGGGGGTAGTAAGGATGATCGTATCTTGCCAGCCGTGGCCGTTGGTCAAAAGCTTGACTTTAACTCTATAACCGCCCTACAGACCTTCAGCCGACCATCTGCCCGGTATTCTGAAGCGGCCCTAGTCAAAAAGCTCGAGCAGCTAGGTATTGGCCGTCCGAGCACCTATGCTCCAACAATCAGCACCATCCAGGACCGCGGCTACGTAGAAAAAAGCGACCTAGAAGGGGAAAGCCGCCAGTTAGACAAGCTGAATTTGAGTAAAAATGGCTTGGAAGAACTAAAAGAAACAGTAACTGTGGGGGCCGATAGGGCAAAACTTCTGCCCACACCATTAGCCGAAATCGTCACTGACTTTCTGGATAAATACTTTTCCGAGGTTATGAACTATGAATTTACGGCCCAAGCTGAAGATTTACTCGACCAGATAGCCGAAGGTAAGCTAGCCTGGCAGGAGATGCTAAGAGTATTTTATAAAAACTTCCACCCTCTGGTCGAAAAATCGGCAGACGCTTCAAAGGCCGAGACAGTCAAAGCTAGGGAGTTGGGCACACACCCCGAAACCAAGCAGCCGATAATCGTTCGTTTTGGCCGTTTCGGACCAGTGCTTCAGATGGGTGAAGTCAGCGAGTCTAAGACCAAAGACGCTCCTAAACCACGTTTCGCACCGTTGCCCGAGGGCACGACTCTGGAAGATGTGACCATAGAGCAGGCCATACCGATGTTTAATTTACCACGGGTTGTAGGAAAGACTGAGGACGGAGAAGAAATAACCGCTGATATCGGTCGGTTTGGACCCTATATTAAGGTTGGCGGGAAATATGTCAGCATCAAGCAGGGCGATCCGCTGACCATTACCGAAGCCGAGGCCCACGAGCTGATAGCTCAGAAGGCTCAGGAAGTCAAAGACAGGGTAATAGCCGACTGGGGCAAAATTAAAATTCTTCGTGGTCCATACGGCCCCTATATTACTGATGGCAAAAAGAATGCTCGTATTCCTAAAGATTTAGAGCCGGCAAAGATTACCAAGGAAGAAGCCGCCCAGATATTAGAAAAAGCCCCAGTCAAAAAAAGTTT
>JBBDZV010000083.1:0-2341 GCA_040900005.1 Saccharimonadales bacterium (SeqCode) | reverse complement strand
GACAGGCTCTATATGGAGGTCTTACTAGCTCTCCAAGACCGCCAGGATTGTTATATTGCTGCTAAAGAAGTAACGGCGGCGGTCATCAACAACCTGTTGAAGCTGCCGGAAAGTCCCTTGTTCTCCCCTCCCCAGATAAGCATTGCTACTGCTCTAGTACTAAAGAGGCTGGATAGGCGAGGTTATTTACGATATGCGGCCGAACACCCCTCCCTCCAGTAATCGATACCGTAAGAGATTCAGTAGGACACGTTTGAGTAAAGCGCTAGGCGCAACCGAGAAGCGGAGCAAGCTGTATATAAATACAGCGCGTGAGCATCGCAGGGTGCAACAAAGCGGTTTGCCAAAAGCAGCCGGCGGTGCTTCTGGCTCCGCCAGAAGGCAGGCTGTCTGCGGCGTGTTCTTGTGATTATTTGCGAACGGCTTTCTCTGTCAAATCAAACTTACCTAAGTACCTCCCAAACATCAGGCGCGTCTGGGAGTAGATAGCTGCCGAAGCACTAAAAGTAATGGTTGTGAGGGGTAGATAAACCCACTGAATAATCATAAAAAAGGTCCGATGCCGCTTATACCGAGCCGGTTTCGGCGGCAGACTCCGCACGCTCAAGAAAAGAGTTATAAAAATACCAACCATTGCGACTGTCTGTAGCCTGCTGGCCACCTGCGGTAGTTGATTGGCGATATAGCTTTGGGGGTTTAGGAAAAAAGGCACTAAGGCCGCAAATAGTAAGATGAGGGGCGCCGTAGACCAACTAATATGCCCTTCTAAAAGCCGGAGAAACTTAGAAGCTACTTTATACTTTGGAATGTTATTTTTCTTCATAAACCCCTGGTAGGCTACGTAGGCAATGTCCGAGGCACCCCACGCCCAGCGGCGAATTTGGATGAATTGGGCTTTCAGCGTCCGTAAATACTTTTCAGTTAGCACGGCGTCTTGGTAAATCGGTACATAAATGGGGTAAACGTCGTGATGGCCGTCGTATCTGAAGTAAGTGCGCCAATAGTGGTGACCGTCTTCAACCACCGTCCGGACACTCCAAAAGTCCGTCTCAATGAGGGCGGACATCGGTTGGGCATGGGCCGAAAAATTACGCAGGGTATGGGGTCTCATACTCTGTACTAACATCCAAAAAGAGTTGCCGGTGGCTATCACTCGCATAGGGGCCGGGGCATCCCAGATGTTGTTAAGAAACATCGGTATGGGCTGGTAAGAGGCGTACTTAGGTTCTTCGGTGGAACAATAGGTGTAAGTTAAAGCCGATAAATATTGTTTATCGGGACGATTATCGGAATCCAGAGTCGTTACCAGCACATGAGCCGGATCAATATCTTCTGCTTCAAGATACTTTTTCAGTTGGCGGCCGGCGTAGGTAATGTTGCCGCCCTTACCGATTATTTCTCCCGGCAAATCAATATGTTTTGTAGCAACGGCATGCATGAACTTGCCTTTATAGTCATTTACAAGCTGTTGGGCTCGAACCTCAACCTCCGGGCCTCCCCTGTTTTCGTAAGCCAGAATGAATATAACCTTCTTCATATCGTAATTAGAGGCCAGAATCGAGCGTACTGTTGGCTCTAGTGTGTCTCGGCTCTCGTTCCAGGTAGCCACAATTAAGGCGTGGACGATTTGGCTGGGTTTTATGCGCCTGTCTCCGATGTACTTTTCCACCCTCTGGAGATTCTTGGCGTGCCACCTGGGAGCTCCAGCTGTTTTTGGTTGAAGGGTCTCTAGATCCTGATTCATAGACTTCCAGGGCAATTTTTGATGCTGGTTCATGATACGCCAGCCTTGAAGCACGCGGATGTTTAGAGCAATCGCCCGCACGAACCACAGCAACAGATAGGTAATGATGAAATAGGCTGCCAACCGCGGGCTTATGAAGCCAAGTACCGCCGGTAGAGCCAGAATCGTCCAAGTCAACGTGCCGGGGAGTATCTCAAAAGCCCGGTAGCGCCAATCCCGCTCCCCCGGATGGGGAATCTCAATCGATCTCATCCCGATTAGACCTCCGCTCCGCGGCATCCCGTTAGAAAGTCAAAAAGCGAACAGACTTTATTATTGTACGATTGAAGCAAACACCGAGTGTCCAACGATAACCAAGGTATGGAAGATAAGTGACTTCTAACGGGATTAGGTCTAACGGGATAGACCCCGTTAGAAGTCTGAACCCCGTTAGAGGCCCGATTTGTTTTATAACAAATCGGCAGAATATGATAATTCTTGCCTCTAATGGGGTCAGAGCTAGCTTTTAGCGTGCTACTTCTAATCGGGGTCATTGCAAAGAGATTAAGGCGTTAGTCACGATGGTGGAAAGGATAAGTAAAAAAATTGCGGAAGTTA
>JBBDZV010000082.1:0-2357 GCA_040900005.1 Saccharimonadales bacterium (SeqCode) | reverse complement strand
GTGATATTTTCTTCTCCTTTAGGCCAGCTCCTGCCCCAAAAAGCCAGCGCCGCCTGGCCAGAAAGTATCCAAGACACCCTATCTGACTCCCGCGAAAACGTTGTCAGCAAACACACAATTATCATCGATCAAACCGCTGGTACGACCTTTGAGACCGGCGAGAATATTATTATCACCTTCCCCGCCCAATTTACCGTACCGGCCTTTACTGCCAGCGACGTGTCGCTTAACGACGGGACCGCCCGGACAATCCTTAACTCCTGCTCGGCCGGCGCCAACAACGTCTCGATTGGTGTATCCGGACAGGTTGTTACGTTCACCGCCTGTAGTGGCTACACAGCCGAGACTGCTGGCAACCCGATTTCTATCGTGCTGGGAACCGGCGCGACGTTAGCGACCAACCCGGCCAACTCCGGCATTTACTACATGGACACCAACGGCAGCTACGGCGACGACCAGCGCGGCATTGCCCTGGCCATTACCGAAGGGGTAGCCCTGACTTTCACTATCCCGTTCCCGACCGGCAATGTTCGCTTTACCGGCGATGCTTTTCCTAGTGCCTTTGTGACGATTTTGGACGGTGGCGCCGTTGTCGGTACCACTACCGCCAACTCCACCAGCTTTTTTGACAAAACTATTACCGGCCTATCCCCAACCACCCACACTTTCAGCATCTTTGCCCAAGCCAACGATGGCCGAAAAACGATCACGTTAAGTTTTAACATTAACGTCATTTCTGGCAGTACCGTTACCGTTAGCGGGATTCTCCTGCCACCGATAATTACCGTCCCCAGCCAAGAAAAGCGACCAGTCTTCTTTCCAGAATCCGGCCTAGCCCGCCACAACAGCACCGTTAATACCTTTATTGGCGGCAAGACCAGCACCAACGACAGCGCCACTAGCAAATCTAGCGGCAAATGGTCATTAAAAGCCGATATTATCCTCCACTTAGGTGCTCATACGATCTCTGGCCTAGTTAACGATGGTTTTGGCAACCAGAGTATTTTGACCACACCCAAAAACTTCACAATTCTTCTTTCGGCCGACCTAAATATCGACAACCTCGTCCAGCTCACCGATTTCTCGATTTTGATGTTTAACTACGCCCGCTCCAACCCGCCCAACAAAGCCGCTGACATCAACGACAACGGTCCCGTCGACCTGGTAGATTTCTCGGTAATGATGTTTTACTGGACGGGAGGGTAATCCCCTGTCCAGTAGAACGAATTACGAATTATGATTTACGAATTACGATTATGAGTTCTGGAAAGATTAAAGATTTTACGGACTTAAATGCTTGGAAAGAAGGGCACAAGTTAGTGATTATGGTTTACTCGACAACTAAAACATTTCCAAAAGATGAAGTATACGGCCTAACCAGCCAAATTAGGCGCGCCGCGGTTTCAATTACTTCCAATATCGCCGAGGGGTTTGGAAGAAGGGGTTACAAAGAGAAAATTCAGTTTTACTACCATGCTCAAGGCTCGCTTATTGAGTTGAAAAATCAGCTACTCGTTTCTCGTGACGTCGGTTATTTATCAAAGCCAGATTTCGATAAACTTACGCTCCAGGCACAAACTGCGCATAGCCTTCTCCAGGGCTTAATCACCAAATCAAAAACATTTCTTCCCTCCTAAATCATAATTCCTAATTCATACTTCATTATTCTGTCTACATCTGTAAGATGTAGACATGGGGGATCGACGCCGCATTTTTGTAGGTATCGCTGTAATCATGCTTGTAATGGCCGGTTACGCCTACTATCTAATGGGCCATCAGGCGCCGGCCAAAATCACTCTAGATTTCCCTGAAACCGTTGTGCTCAATCAGGAGTTTACTGTCCCTCTAAAAATTTCTACGACCCAGGTAATGAACGCGGCGGAGTTCTATTTCAGCTTTCCCGCCGATTTAATAGAAGTAAAATCGATCGATAAAACCAGCTCAATTTACGGGCTCTGGATTACTAAATATCCAAAATTTGACAATAAAAAGGGAACAATCTCGTTTGCTGGTGGCCTACCGACTCCCGGATTCTCTGGTAGAGATGGGCTGATCGCTAGCGTTCATTTTATCGCTAAAAAAGCCGGGACTGGCACGATAACTCTCGACCAAGATCGCTCGCGCGTGTTGGCTAACGACGGAGAGGGTAGCGAGATTGAGTCAGTCTTTAGCGCTATTAAGTTTAGTGCCCGATGATAAAAAAAGTGGTAGCAGTTATTATTGTCGCGCTACTGGCGCAATTTGGCGCTCACCAACCTAATGATACCGCCCACGCCGCCAGTGCCTCGTATTACTTTTCCCCATCCAGTATCGACGTAGCCGTTGGCCAGACCACAACCGTCAGTCTGTATGTTTCA
>JBBDZV010000081.1:0-2361 GCA_040900005.1 Saccharimonadales bacterium (SeqCode) | reverse complement strand
GATAACGCCAAAGGCAATAAAGTAACCGTGCGGGCTCCTATGGATGCCAAGCTAACCAGCGGTAGCCGCTATACCGAGATGGGGGAACTACAGGTCTTACTGCAGTTTAGCAATGACTGCGGGGTTAGATACCGCTTTGACCATCTGTTGACTCTAACCGATAAATTCCAAAAAGCCGTGGACGCTAGCCTACCGGATGCTATGGTGGGAGATTCACGGACTACAGCTTTCAAGCCGGAGGTAGAGGTGAAAAAAGGCGAGATTGTAGCCACGGCGGTCGGTTTTGCAAAAGTCAAAAACGTCAGTTTTGATTTTGGTGTTTATGATTTAAGGCAAGATGACAGCAACAGCGGCGATTCGTTCGATCGGGCCCGTTACGGTGTCTGTTGGCTCAAAGACTGGCTACCCGCGGCCGATTCGGCCAAATTGCTGGCCTTGCCTGGTGGGGACAGCAAGAGCGGCAAATCAAGCAACTATTGTTGACGTTTTAAGATAGTTGTTGCATTATTTAGCTATGAGCGAGTTACCGCACTACGGTTCTTCACCTGCACCGGCCAGTCACGAGGCTCAATCTTTTGATAGGGGGGCATATTGGGCGGACCGCTATTCACAGGAGTTACAACTAGAGCGGGGTAATGAAGGCGAGGGATCGCTTGGCGTGGTTGAGAGTTATATTCACGACCGTGTCTTTGAAGACCTAGAAGCTGCAACAAACCTTTATTCGGCATTAACAGCTAGCCCCGACCGGTTCGTCAGGCTGAAGTCCATAGAAAGCCTAGATAGGTTATGGAGATCGCCTTACCGAGCCGATGCCCGGAGTATGCTAAGGAGGCTGATGGAGGACTCAGATCCTGAAGTTCAGCGGTCTGCGTTAGATTTTGCAAACATTTATTGGTAAAAGCTTTGACTGAAGGGCCACGCTTACTATTTTTCCTTCAGATTTTTTTGGAGGGTAGATTTTAAGATGTTATAATTTAGTTATAACGACGTGGGGTGGCAGGAGGTGTGATGATTAGGCGGATTATCAAAATAGGGAATTCGGATGGAGTAACGATTCCGGTTTCGGCAATGCGGGCTCACAAGCTAAAAGCCGGTGACAGAATAGAGGTGCTTATCGGTAAGCCGGGCAGTGAGGTTCGCCAATTTGAACTGCTGCGCGATCTGGAAGATTTGATGAAGTATCATACGAAAAAGAGTTAATTTCAAAACAGGTTGACGTTATATATTTGTTATAACGTCGTTATAACATTGAGCGGGGAATGTTTGGGGTTTGGAGGGAGGAGTAAGATAGAAGAGTGGTTGAGATTAGCGATAAGCAATTCAAGGCTATAGTTAGTAAGGCAATTGACGGCATTCCGCCGCCTTATATTGATCGGCTAGAAAACGTCGCTTTTATAATCGAGGACCAGCCGACACCGGAGCAGTTGCAACAGCTGGGAATGCGCTACCACGATTTGTTGTTTGGCCTATACGAGGGTACGCCTTTGCCGGAGCGCAATGGCAGTAAACTCCTGCCCGATAAGATAACCTTGTTCAAAAAGCCCCTTCAGATGGTCAGCCGGGACCGCGACGAACTGGTTGAGCACGTTAAAAACACTGTGTGGCACGAAGTAGCCCATTACTATGGGTTAGACCATGCCAAAATTCATGAAATTGAAAAGCGCGATTCTTCAACCTCGTGACTTAATGCTCGTTATAACTCTGTTATAACGTCGGTTGTTGTGATAGGTGTTTTGTGGGTCCGAGCTTGACTTGGTTTGGATCATAAGAGGATTTATGAGTTAGAAAATAAGTAATTTGTACTTTGTGCGGACAAAGATAGCAAAACCGCCGGGCTGCATGTCCCGCATGAGGCCCGGACCCAAAAGTAACTGCATTTTTTCCTAACAGCGCATCTCTTCCGTAGCTTTCAGAGAAGGAGAGGGGTATAATTGAGCTAAATGAAGCAAGTTTCAACTATCTCCGTCACGGAGTTGACCGAAATGGCCAAGAAAATGTACGGCGGTTTAGTGAAGGGGGTAGTGGATTTGCAAAAGGGTTTGCTTGTGGTAGATGCCGAACTACATGCCGACCAAGAAGCCTATTTGCTGGATAAAGGTTCGGCTCAGCAAGATCTATGGGGCATAAACCTTTATCCCGCCAAGTTTGGTCAGCCTGATTTTGTCGAGTTTGATTCAATGATAAATATTCGGCCCAGCCAAAAAAATATGAGTCGCAGCGTTGAGGATGAAAACATCCGACAGGAGATTATAGTACTGGTCAATAATAGGGTCACTAAATGAACTACGCCGTTGATAGGGAAAAATGGGCTCGGATGAGCCTTTTCGAACAACTCGGCAACATTGGAAGCGAAGTTGGCCG
>JBBDZV010000080.1:0-2428 GCA_040900005.1 Saccharimonadales bacterium (SeqCode) | reverse complement strand
CAGAATTTGGGCCGTATCAAAATCAATCTTCTCATTAACCGTGGCCATAACCCCGTTTTTAAAGAGTTCGGAGATTAACTGAGAAACGGGCAGCGAGAGTAGCTCGGCCAGATAACCGACAGTGACAACTTCTTCGATTTCGATGGTGTTGGTAGTTTTTTCTGGCATGGTTTTAACTCCTGCGGCCTCATGAGACTTTATCAGTTTTATCTTCTTGGCTTTCGGCTTTCGGCTTTGAGTTTTTAGCTTCTACGTCTTTCAGGCTTAGGGCAATCTTCCGGTTATCGGTATCAATATCTAGGACTTTGAACTTCTTTTTCTCATTGAGTTTGAAGAGGCTTTCGGGGTCAATACTCTCATCGTCGCTCATCTCAGATACGTGCACTAGCGCTTCTACCGAAGGGCTTAACTGCACGAAGGCCCCAAACGGCGTAATGCGGGTAATTTTACCCTCAACCACTTCGCCTTTTTTGAATTTCTTAACTTCTGAAAGCCAGGGGTCGTCACTCATCTGCTTGATACTTAAACTTAGCCGATCCTTATCAATAGCGATAATCTTGGCGCTGACCTTATCACCAACTTTTACGTACTTTCGAGGATCCTCTACTCGCTCCCAAGAAATCTCCGAGATATGTACCAGACCCTCTATGCCGTCAACGTTGACGAAGGCTCCAAAATCAATGACTCCGGTCACAATCCCTTCGACTACATCGCCGACGCTCAGTTTAGTCAAGCGCGACTGCATATCGTCGCGGACGGCTTCTTTTTCAGAAAAAATCAGCTTATTATCCTTACGGCTAACATCCAGAATACGGACCCGCAAAATCTTATCGACCAAACTGTTCAGCTTGGTAAGAATCTCGTCCTTGTCGGAATCGGAAACACGGGGGTAATGTTCGGCCGCTAGCTGGCTTACTGGCAAGAACCCTCTGATTCCTTCCAATTCAATCAGCATCCCGCCGCGGTTAGCGTCGTAAGGTGATACTTCCACGATTTCCTGCTCGTCAAAAACCCTCTGCAGCTCGCCCCAGCCACGGTCTTTGACGGCTCGTTTCATAGAAAGCAGTGCGTAGCCCTCATCTAATTCCGGGTCTACTACGCTAGCAGTAATCGCCTCTCCTTCTTTTAGGGTGTTTGAGCCTACTTCCCGGCGGAATATAACCCCTATGCCATTGGCGCCCATATCTACCCATACTTCGTGTTTTCTTACCGAAGTGACAATACCTTCAATAACGTCTCCCGTCTTTAGGTGCGCCGTGGAACTGCCGGCCAGCAGTTCATCCATAGTTACATTATTAGTCTTTGACACTGGTTAAACCATGCCTCCTTGGTTAATATTTCTTCTTTAAGCGCGCGCTAACTGCCAGGCTGACTTTTCTAGTCTGCCACCACCTGCCACTATAGTTACGTTGCTAAAGTAGATTAGACCTAATTTTAAGGGGTTTTAGACTTTTTGTCCAGCTATAGCTTTATGCGATGAGCAGCAGGCCGTATACTTAAAGATATTATGTATCTGGCACTAGATATCGGGGGGAGCAAAACGCTGCTGGCTGTCTTTTCCGAAGATGGCAAGTTGGTGGAAAGTCAAAAGATTCCGACTGACCCCAGTTACAACCAATTTTTAAAAGATTTAGGGCAGATTTTTGCTACATCTTTGAAAGCTCACGCCTTCACCGCCTGCTGCTGCGCCATACCGGGCAGAGTGGATCGAAATAATGGGGTCGGGGTGGTTTTTGGCAACTTGCCCTGGAAGAATGTGCCTATTCGCGACGATCTTAAGAAAATGCTGGGCGGGATACCGGTTTTAGTAGAAAACGATTCCAACCTGGCTGGCCTAAGCGAAGCTCTAATAGTACATAATGAGTATAAGAAAGTTCTTTATATAACAATTAGTACTGGAATTGGGGATGGTATTATCATAGACGGTATAATTGACCCGAGTTTTGCTGACAGTGAATCCGGCCAAATGGTTCTACTCCATGAGGGTAAACTACAAAAATGGGAAGACTTCGCGTCGGGACGGGCTTTGGTGGCTAAATACGGTAAAAAGGCCAGCGAAATTAACGATCCTAAGATATGGCAGGAATTCGTACCAGGCGTCGCTGCTGGCTTGGACGAACTTATTGCTACCCTGCAACCGGAAGTTGTTATCATCGGCGGCGGCGTAGGTGCTCATTTTGAGAAATTTGGGGAATATCTGCGGGAAGAACTGAAGAAATACGAAAATCCGATGGTAAGGATTCCGCCCATTATAAAAGCAAAACGGCCCGAGGAAGCCGTCATATATGGCTGTTATGAGTTTACCCGCCAAAGTTTAGACAAGAATAAATGATAGGCTCCAACAAACCCCCTACCAAAACCTTGTTAATGCCACCCGCCAAAAACTTTAACAAAGTTTCGGCGGGCAAGTCCGTACCGCTAACTAAGG
>JBBDZV010000079.1:0-2551 GCA_040900005.1 Saccharimonadales bacterium (SeqCode) | reverse complement strand
CGCTACGATAAGCGCGAAACCCTAAAACGCCGCCAACAGGAAAGAGAAATTAATAGGTTAAAGCAATGAATAAATACGCAATTAGATGCTTTGCAAGGCGACTTCGAGGAACAGAGTAAGGCGTATATGAAATACGATGCACGAGTACCGGAGAAGTCAACGAAGCAAAGCGCTAAGAGCGTTGCCGGAGCGACTGGCTCAGCCAGTCGGCAGGGCAGCGCGTTGCGTATTTATTCGTGGAATGTCAACGGTATCAGAGCCGTAATCCGAAAAGGCGCATTCCAGGACTTCATGAAGAAGCACCAACCCGATATCCTGACTCTGCAAGAGACCAAAGCCCAGCAAGGCCAGGCTGAAATAGACTTAACCGGCTATCACGAATATTGGAACTCGGCCGAGAAGACAGGCTATTCCGGCACGGCCATATTTACCCGTACCAAGCCACTTCAAGTGGTTAAAGGCTTCCCGGATGATTTTGCTAAAAAATATAAATTTATAGACTCCGAAACTCGCGACTCGGCTAATGAGGGCAGGGTGTTAGCCGCCGAGTTTGATAAGTTTTGGCTAGTTACAGTTTACACGCCCAATTCCAAAGATGACCTATCGCGCATTCCTTTGAGACACAAGCACTGGGACCCGGCTTTTCTGACATACGTAAAGCAGCTGGAAAAGTCCAAGCCGGTGATTTTTACGGGTGATTTGAATGTGGCCCATACTCCGGATGATCTGGCCCGGCCTAAAGAGAATGAGGGTAAAAAGGGCTACACCAAGGAGGAACGCGAAGGTCTACAAAATTTCATAAATGCCGGTTTTATGGATACCTTCCGACTCTTCCACAAAGGTAATGGCCACTACAGCTGGTGGACACATTGGGCTAAAGCCAGGGAGCGCAACGTTGGCTGGCGGATAGATTACATTCTGGCTTCTAAAAGCCTAAAGAACAAAATTAAGGCCGCTGAAATTCATCCTGAGGTTCTGGGCTCGGATCACGCTCCCGTTAGCCTTATACTAGATGACTAAAGTTCAAAGCTACTACATAATCGCCGGTTGGGCCGAAGGCTCCAAACTTTCATTCGGGATGGGGAGGGAGCTAGAAAAAAGAGGACTAGTCAAAGCTAAGAAAGTCGGGCAAGCCAATATCATCATCGGCCATTCGGCAGGTTGCTATATGCTGCCGCACAAAGTGTCCGCCCAGGTTATATTCTTAATAGGAGCGCCTTACTGGCCCGGAAGGTCGATTGTTCGCCGCGTATTCAATAATGTCGTTACAGACGCCCCGGCCCAAATAAAGAGTTGGGACAGTTGGAGATTTTTGCACAACCGTTTGTGGAACACCGCCTACATCATGGCCCGACCGTTTCGCACCATCAAAGCCTGGCGGTCACTGCGCAGGATGCTGGTCGGTCTTCACGACGACAGCAAAATCATAATCATACGTAGTAGCCAGGACAGTTTCTGCAGTCCGGATGTCCGCTTGCTGGCCGATGAGTGTGAGAATGTCAGCTTCAGAGAAGTGGAGGGCCTCCACGAGGATTGCTGGCATAATCCAGGCCTCTACGTAGACTTAATCATAAAAGAACTTCTTCTCCCCCGATAAAACGGCCAATGCAGTTGCTTGTAGCGCAAGACGGCTGCGAGGAGCGTACTGAGGCGTATAATAAATACGATGAAGGAGTACCGCAGCGGCCAACGCCGCTGCTTCAAGCAAAGGTCTTTGCGCTTGAGTGCTATGCAAGGCGCCAGTGAGAAGCGGAGCAAGCTATATGGATAGATACAGTACGCGAGCATCGCAGCCTGCAACACAGCAGAGCGCCAAGAGTGCTGGCAGAGTGGCGAGCTCTGCTTGTCAGCAAGCCAGCACAGCGCAAAGACCGTTTGCCGTTTTTGATATAGACGGGACATTAATCCGCTGGCAGCTTTATCATGCCATCGCCGATGCCTTGTCTAAGCGAGGTTACGTAGATGACAAAGCCTACCAGAAGGTCAAGGACGCCCGAATGCTCTGGAAGCGCCGTAGCGAGAGCGAAGCCTTCAAAACATACGAGACCCAGCTGGTAGGGTTTTATGACCAGCTGTTGAATAATTTGAGCGTGGAGCACTTTAATGAGGCCGCCGGAGGGGTTTTTGATGAATACAAAGACCAGGTATACACCTACACCCGCGATTTAATTAAGAAACTAAAGGAGAAAGGCTATCTGCTTTTTGCCATATCGGGTTCTCAGTCAGAGATAGTCGAACTGATAGCCAATTATTACGAGTTTGATGACTTCATCGGGACGACTTATGAGCGTAGCGGCAAGTTCTTTACTGGCACTAAAATTGCCCATTTGGGCACCAAGCACGAAGTTTTGAAGAAGCTGGCGGCCAGGCACAGAGCGACTTTTGATAAAAGTGTGGCCGTTGGGGATAGCACGGGTGATATAACGATTCTGGAAGCCGTAGCGATACCCATTGCCTTAAACCCTGAGCAAAAACTTTTTGCACACGCTAAAAAACACGGTTGGAAAGTGGTTGTAGAGCGTAAAAATATGGTTTATGAACTAGAAAGTCG
>JBBDZV010000078.1:0-2568 GCA_040900005.1 Saccharimonadales bacterium (SeqCode) | reverse complement strand
AGACCCGAAGGCCGCTACTAAACAAAAGCTCAATTATAGCTCGGTCGCGAAGACCTGGCAGAGTTTCGGTTGCTGGCTGGGCGGCCAACCGGCCCAGTTCTTCGGATGTCAAAAATGTTACCTGGGCCCGCTTGGTGCGCGATAGCTCGACTTTATCAGGCGCCAGGGCAGGCGGCAACTCGCGCTTGGCACAAAAACGAAGAAAGCTACGTAGTGCAATAAGGTGATAGTTTTGGGTAGTTTTGGACAGCTCATCACTGGTGTTAGTGCCTAGTCGGTTTAGCCAAAGACGCCATTTGCGGATAAGCTCCACGTCTATATCAGCTAGATTTATATCGCCGGCGAAGTCGCTTAGCCGGTTGAGGTAGTGGCTGTAGTTGGCAATCGTTTTAGCAGAACGATTTTGCTCTAATTCCAGGTATTCCAGGAACTTGGCAAGGGCAGTCTCATAGGGCATAAGCTTATTATATAGGATGGTTCGGAGTAGGGGGGATAATAGGCAAAGGAATACTTTTTTTGCTCAACCTTGTACTACTTCTATAACCTGTTATAATGCTTACCGTAATATGGAACGCACATTAGTTATATTGAAACCCGACGCTTTGCAGCGCGGGCTGGCCGGCGAAATAATCACCAGGTTCGAAAGAATCGGTTTACGGCTGATTGCCGCCAAAATGGTTACTCCTAGTAAAGATTTAGCCCATCGCCATTATCCGGTGGACAGGCGAGAGTTCATCGAAGGTATGGGTAATAAATCTCTAGATAACTACAAAGAGCAGGGCATCGACCCCAAAGAAATGCTGGGAACAGACGACCCCCACGAAATTGGTCTGAAAATCCAAGATTGGATGGTAGACTTTTTAACCTCGGGGCCAGTTATAGCTCTAGTGCTGCAAGGTCCGCACGCTATTGAGGTAGTGCGGAAGATAGCCGGCAACACCCTGCCCGTTAAAGCCGAGCCCGGCACTATCCGCGGCGATTATTCTTACGACTCTTCGGCTCTGGCCAACAAAGAAAAAAGACCGATTTACAATCTGATTCACGCTTCAGGAGACAGCGCCGAGGCTGAACTTGAAATCAAGCTCTGGTTCTCGGAAGAAGAACTGCAAAGCCGCTAAAAGCCCGGGCTTTTTAAGCTATCATTATCAGGACGCCCCTGTAGTTCAATGGATCCCACATCTTTTCGTGATGTTTCGCAATCTGATTGCAGACTGCTACACTCAGAAAAGAAACGGGGCAAGTAAAATATTTCGGCCCGGTAGCTCAGTGGATAGAGCGCCGCCGTCCTAAGGCGGGCGTCGTAGGTTCGAATCCTACCCGGGTCACCAAACTGTTTATTAAAACCATATCCGCTATATAATGTATCAATGAGCAAAGCACCCGCGGAGCATACTACTTCCAAGCCGGACAAGTCTTCTGACTCCAAGCACAAATACTTTAAAGAGCAGTTTGACGACGAAGATGTTCTTCTAGTCTTTAAAAAACACCCGATTGTCATGCGGAGGGGCTTGATATTGGCCTGTTTTGCAGTCCTTCTGGGCGCGCTTCCATCCTTCATAAAACCTGAAGTGAACGTCTTGCTCATAGGCTTAGCGGCTGGTTTCGGGGGTGGACTTATACTAATGTTTCCGTTTTGGGTGCGCTGGTACTTCAGCGTTTATATAATGACCAACAAGCGATTTATCCAGCAGACTCGCAGCATCCTCCAGGTTAATGTAGTGGACATCGGCCTGGACCAAGTCCAGATGATTAACTATCAGATTAATGGCCTGGAACAGACGGTGTTAAATTTTGGTACAATAATAGTGCAAACATATGTGGGGGACTTGGTGATCCATAGCGTGCACCACCCGGCCAGGATCCAAAAGAGGATGGTGCACATTTTGCGTGATTTAAATATCCATCCCTCGACCAGGTTGGGTACGGTCGCAGGAGAGCCAGGGGCAATTGAACCATGATTAGAAACCGACTAAAGAGAACTAACAAAAGAGTCAAAGATCTAGTACTGGATTCGGTAGTGGAAAAAGCTGCCAGCTTAAACCCGCTTTCCGATAAGGTGGAAGAACCTAGAAAAATAGAAGAAGTCCCGCAGATAACCAATGAAACAATTGCCGAACACCGTGAAGAAGTTCTATCAGGAGCCCGGAAATTCATTTACCCGCTGCAGCACTCCAAGCACCGCATTGTTGTCATTACCGTAGGTATCGTAGTGGCTGCATCTATAGCCTTTTTGGTTTATTGTCTGCTGGGAATGTACAAACTGTATCAGCACAATGCCTTCTTATACCGGGTCACCCAGGTAGTGCCATTTCCGATTGCCAAAGCCGGGGATGACTTTGTAGCCTACGAAAATTATTTATTTGAGCTTCGCCGATACGCTCATTATCACGAGACCCAGCGCCAAGATGAATTCGGCGGAGAGAAGCAGCTTAATGCCTTTCGACAGCAAGCGTTGGACTACGCTATCAGGAATGCCTACGTCAAAGATTTGGCTCACGAAAATGACGTAAAAGTCACAAATAAAGAGGTAGATACTCGAATAACTGAGGTCCGAAATCAAAACCGCCT
>JBBDZV010000077.1:0-2655 GCA_040900005.1 Saccharimonadales bacterium (SeqCode) | reverse complement strand
CTCAAAAGCTCTCTAACGTTTTCTATACGGGCCTCGCCCTGCGGCGTACCGTCTTTTAGGTAGTTCAGATAATCCAGCCGCCGCACCAGACTGTCTATGAGGGTGAAAGGCGAGATATCGGCAATCTGTGTACGAAAGCTGGTTAAAATATCGGCCAGCTGGGCAAAACCGGCTCGGGCTTTGGGCGTTAAACCTACAGCTTCTGATACTTTTTGCAGCCCTTCCAGCAGACCGTAGCCTTGAGTCCTCCGCCATGAAGAAAAATTTGCCAGCGACTTGGTACCAATACCTCGGGGGGGCACATTGACGATGCGTTCAAAACTGGCAATATCTTCCGGCTGATAAATTAGGCGCAGATAGGACATGACGTCTTTGACTTCTTTTCGGTCATAAAACCGTACCCCTCCGACAATCCGGTAGGGTATACCGTAGTGGATAAAAACTTCTTCCAGCGCCCGGCTTTGGGCATTGGTCCGATAAAGGATGGCAAAATCATCGTATTTACGGACCCGACTATCCACGGCCATACGCACCCGCCGGACTATAGCTTCGGCTTCGGACCGCTCGGAGCTCACCTGCACGATTTGTACGGGACTGCCGGAACCGATAGCCGTCCATAATTTCTTATCGCTGCGAACGGCGTTTTTAGAAATGACGTTATGGGCGGCCTCCAGGATACTCTTGGTACTGCGGTAGTTCTGCTCCAGCTTAATGACCGTACAGCCTTTATAATCTTTCTCAAAATTAAGGATGTTACGAAAATCCGCACCCCTCCAGCTGTAAATGCTTTGCCAGTCATCACCCACGACCGCGATGTTTTTATGGAGGCCGGTCAGCAATTTGACCAGCTTATACTGAGCGGCGTTGGTGTCCTGGTACTCGTCGATCATTACGTAAGTAAATTGCTTCTGCCATTTTTGGCGCAGTTTTGGCTGGTCTTCCAGCAGCTTTACGGTCCGGCCAATTAAATCGTCAAAGTCCAGTGCTCCGGCTTCCCGCAGTATCCGCTCATAGGCCGGATAAACTTTGGAGGCGGCCCGGCCCGCCGGGCTAGAGCCAGCGACGGATGCATATTCTGGGGGCGTTACCATCTCGTTTTTTGCTCCGCTAATAAGTGAGGTTAGTAGGCGCGGCGGAAAGCTTTTTTCGTCTATACCCACCTGCCGGCTGACCTGTTTGATGGCCGCCAAGCGGTCGCCCTCGTCCCAAATCACAAAGTTACGGGGGATGCCAGCGTGTTCACCGTCCTGGCGTAGAATCCGGACGCAGATGGAGTGGAAAGTTCCCATAAACGGCATCCACATCCTTCGAGCCGCTCCAGCCTGCTTACCGGCGAAGCCGGTAACTCCGCTGGCTCTCTTGGTGTCCTGCGGCGTCATCGGCTGCACTGCTCCTTCACCGTATGGCATATACGGCTTAGTCCGCGGCTCGCCGCTTCCTTGCAATCCACTCAAGCTCGAAGGATGTGATCTTCCGAGGAGTTGTTCAAGTCTCTCCCGCATTTCGCCAGCGGCCTTATTGGTAAAGGTCACGGCCAGGATATTGTAGGGCGTAGCTTTATGGCTGGCCAGAATGTAAGCGATGCGGTGGGTAAGGGTTTTGGTCTTGCCGGAGCCGGCTCCGGCCAATATTAAAAGCGGACCCTCTGTTGTTTCCACGGCCCGTCTCTGCTCCGGATTTAAATCTTTTAATAACTCCTTTTGCACCTAGATATTGTACCAAGAGGAGCTTCAGAGCAGTTCAATAGGAAGTTTGATATCGGTCAGGGCGTCGACTGCGGTGTAACTGCCTAGTAGAACCAGCAGAGCAAGTAGCGTCCATAGTAATTTACGACCCTTAGGTCTTTCGGGCGGGGGTGCAGCCATCGGCGAAAGCCCTTGTTCGGCTTGGGGTGGCTGGGGATTGTAGCCGTCGTTTTGGAAGAGCGGGTGGGCGTCTATCTTGGCTTGGAGGGGATGCGAATCCGGAGGTGGTACAGGAACAGGTTCGGGGGGCGCTAGAGGAATTTCTGGCGTGGGAGGCTCGTTAAGTGGAGTCGGGGGAGGAGCGGGCGAAAAACTATGATTTACTGTCACCGGAATGGCAGTGGACCCGTCGCTATTTTCGGTGGGGGGCGTGCTCATAACTGCTTGATGCCCGACCGTAATAGGCTGTTCATATGATGGCGGTTCCGGACCAGTGGGTTGCGTTGGCTTGATTGAATTATCTTCCGGCGGCATCGTCTTCTCCCGCTTTATCACGCTGCCAGCGGTGTGCAGTAGCTATTATATCCGCGAACGAATGGTAGTTTAGGCTGGCACCGCCTGTCAAAAAACCATCTACACCTGGAATATCCAGGAAACCATGGACTACATCCGGCACAACACTACCACCGTAAAGGATGCGTATGCTACTGGCTGCCTTTTCCCCAAATACATCTTTTACGTAGTTGCGAATGTATTTGACAGTCTCTAGCACTTTGTCTGGTTTTGCCACTTCCCCGGAGCCTATGGCCCATACCGGTTCATAAGCTATAACCATATCGCGCACTTCTGCAGAGGTCAGGTGGCTTAAGCCTGTCATCAATTGGTCGTGCAGAACTTGCTTGGTCTCGCCCTCATCGCGTTCGTGCTTGGTCTCTCCTACGCATAAAATGGGTGTTATATCGTTACGCAC
>JBBDZV010000076.1:0-2695 GCA_040900005.1 Saccharimonadales bacterium (SeqCode) | reverse complement strand
CCCAAAGCGGTAATGATTTAAGTGTGGCTTCTATTGCCCGCCTGGTTAACCGCAGTGGCCAGGCTGAAGCCACATCCCGCTAGAACCGGCTACCAATAAGCAAATCAAGAATGGGTGGAATATTAGACCGATGAACCAAGAACCAATAATAAGCCCTTCCCAACCCACCCCGATGGGAGGCACGCCGCTGCCCACACCAGCGGCAGTGATTACGCCACAAATGGCTGGTGGCAGCTCGGCACCCGCCAATACCGAAAGCACCCAAAACAGCCTGCTTATAAGCGAGGTCCGCGACGGCATTGTAATTATGAACGACGGCACCTTCCGGGCCGTGATAATGTGTAAATCCATCAACTTTGATCTGATGAGTCCACAGGAACGTGAAGCCGTAGAGTTCAGTTTCCAAGGATTTTTGAACTCACTTTATTTCCCTATCCAGATATTCATAAGAAGCCAAAAAGTTGATTTAAGGCCCTACTTACAGAAACTAGATAGGATAAGATCTCAGCAAGACAATATGCTGTTGGCGCTTTTGATGGAGGATTATGTTGCGTTTTTGTCGGACATTTCCCAGCAGACCAATATTATGGATAAGCGGTTTTATGTAGTCATCCAATACCCTGACCCGGATGAAAATCTAAAGAGCGCTTTAAGACAAAGTACCGGTTTCTTTTCAGGCATCGCCGAGCTGGTTACGCCCGGGAAAAACCCGCAGGTCACCATAGACGAAACCATGCTGGAAAACGCCAAAACTGAGCTGCGCAACCGGGTACAGGCCGCTATGCAGGGACTAACCCAATGCGGTGTACAAAGTTTGCCGCTGGATACCCAGGAACTAATCGAGATGTACTACGATGCCTACAACCCGGACACGGCTACCCGGCAGCATCTAAAGAACTTTGGTGATGTGGCCACACCAGTGATTACCAAGGCCACGGGTGAAGCACCGGTGGCTCAAGGAGGGGCGGCATGATATGCTTCGCTCAGTTTAGAGTTTACAGTTTAGAGTTTAAAGGGGCCCAATTCTTCCTACCAACTAGCAACTACCAACTAGCAACTACATCAGGAGGAATCTCCTGATGTTTGGGTTTGGTAAAAAAAAGGACAATGCCGATCCCTATTTGCAGCAGCAGATGATGGAACAGCAAGAGGTCAGTACGGCTTTCACAAAAGGCGTGACTGCCCTCCGGGACTTTATCGCTCCCAGCTCCTTGGTTTTTGAGGGCAGCTATTTCCATTTAGGGACCCGATATGCCCGCGCCTACTACGTTTATGGATACCCCCGCCAGCTCTATACCGGCTGGCTGTCGTCCATGGTCAACTTGGACGAGGTCATAGATCTATCGATGATAATCCAGCCTGTGCAAAGCCAGGTGGTTTTAGACAACCTTAGAAAGAAGGTCAGTCAGCTGGAAGCCGGGATTCAAATCGATACTGAGAAAGGCAAGGTCCGCGACCCGGGTAAGCAAGCAGCTGTGCAGGATGCCGAAGAGATGCGGGATAAACTACAGGTGGGCGAAGAACGTTTCTTCCGTTTCGGTCTTTATTTCTCTATTTATGGCGGCTCTATGGAAGAGCTGGAGTACATCAGCCACAAGGTTGAGTCTTTACTCGGCCAACAGCTGATTTACTCCAAGCCGGCCAGTACTCAGCAAGAGCAGGGCCTAAACAGTACCATCCCGCAGTTTGTAGACCAACTGCAAATCTACCGCAATATGAACACCGGTGCCATCAGTACTACTTTTCCTTTTACGTCGGCTGACCTGACCCAGGATAGCGGCATCCTATACGGCATCAATATGCACAACTCCGGCCTAGTCATATTTGACCGCTTTTCGCTAGAGAACGGGAACAGCGTGGTATTTGCCAAATCAGGAGCAGGTAAGAGCTTTGCTGTGAAGCTAGAAGCCCTGCGCTCAATGATGCTGGGTACTGAAATATTTATTGTCGACCCGGAAAACGAATACCAAAAGATGTGCGATGCCGTCGGCGGGGCCTACATTAGACTTAGCCTAAACAGCGCTACCCGCATTAATCCGTTTGATTTGCCCCAGGTTGTAGATAGCGACGAAGCCGATAATGCCCTGCGCTCTAACTTAATCACTTTGCACGGATTACTGCGTCTGATGATGGGCGGCGCCCAGGCTCAAATGACGCAGGGTGGAATGGCAGCCGGGCCAGCGTTGTCACCAGCCGAAGAGGCCGATTTAGACGCCGCTTTGATCGAGACTTATGCCAAGGCCGGTATTACCAACGATCCATTGACGCACGGTTCGACGCCGCCGATGATAAACGACCTTTACGACACCCTGC
The DNA here is from genome assembly GCA_040900005.1 of Saccharimonadales bacterium (SeqCode). Classification (GTDB taxonomy): domain Bacteria; phylum Patescibacteriota; class Saccharimonadia; order Saccharimonadales; family UBA10212; genus JBBDZV01. Next base: position 382 of record JBBDZV010000076.1, on the reverse strand, counting down.
TTCATATGGGCGGCACCGGACCGCAGCTGGCCCAGCGCCTGCGCAAATATACCACCGGTACGTTCGCCGGGATTTTCTCTCAGGCCAGCAACGTCAACGTCAACAACCCTATGGTAGTTTTTAATATCCGAGACCTGGAAGACGAACTTCGGCCGGTGGCAATGTATATCGTCCTAAACTATATCTGGAATATCACCAAAGCCGACAAAAAACGGCGGATGTTAATCGTTGACGAGGCCTGGCAGCTGATGCGCTATGAAGACAGTGCCAATTTTCTGTTTTCACTAGCCAAAAGGGCCCGGAAATATAACCTGGGGATTACTACCATAACCCAGGACGTGGAAGACTTTATGGCTTCCCGAATGGGCAGAGCGATTGTTGC
>JBBDZV010000075.1:0-2721 GCA_040900005.1 Saccharimonadales bacterium (SeqCode) | reverse complement strand
GTCTGGGAGGCCGCTATGCTGGCCAGCAAATACAAACTTAGCAATGTTATCGGTATCGTGGACCGTAATAATATCCAGATAGACGGGCCGACCGAAAAGATAATGCCGCTGGAGGACCTCAGAGCCAAGTGGGAAGCTTTTGGCTGGCACGTCATCGAAATAGACGGCAACGATATCGAAGCCGTTATTGACGGCGTTAATATGGCCAAGGCCATAGTCGACCGACCGGTGGTGATAATCGCCCACACCATTCCCGGTAAAGGAGTAGATTTTATGGAATACGACTTTCATTGGCACGGCAAACCCCCGACCCACGAAGACGCTGTTAAAGCTTTGAAAGAGCTTCGAACACTCCAAGGCAAAATTAAAAGCGAGCATCAGTAGGAAGATTATGGGGGTGGAAATACATCTGGCACATCAGGGCTTGACCGAGGAACCGATAAGAAAAGGCTTCGGCCGTGGGCTCCTGGAGGCTGGTGAAAAATGGAAAAATGTCGTGGCGGCTTGTGCCGATTTAACCGAGTCCACCCAGATGCATCTGTTCGCCGAAGCTTTTCCAGAGCGCTTCATTGAGGTGGGAGTGGCCGAACAGAACCTGGTGACGGTCGGCTCCGGGTTGGCGGCCATGGGGAAAATACCTTTTGTGTCCAGCTATGCGGCTTTCAGTCCTGGCCGCAATTGGGAGCAGATTAGAACGACTATTTGTCTTAACGACCGACCGGTAAAAATTATCGGTTCGCACGCTGGCATAAGTGTGGGTCCCGACGGTGCCACTCACCAGATGTTGGAAGATATAGCTTTGATGCGGGCCCTGCCCAATATGGTAGTAATTGCGCCGTGTGACAGTATGGAAGCCGCAAAGGCGACGCTGGCGATGGCCCAAGATAAGCGCCCCAACTATATGCGCCTGGCCCGAGAAGCCACGCCGGTTATTACTACTAAAAACACACCTTTTGAAATCGGGAGAGCCTACGTTTTTAAAGAGGGTGCCGATATCTCCTTGGTAGCGACCGGTACCATGACCTACCAGGCCTTAGCGGCGGCCACAGCGCTTCAAAAAGACGGTATTCACGCCGAGATTGTTCACGTACCGACCATTAAGCCGCTGGACGGCAAGACAATCCTTGGCAGTGCCGCCAAAACCGGACATGTCATCACGGTTGAGGAAGCTCAGATTAATGGCGGTCTGGGCGGCGCGGTGGCCGAACTTTTGGGCGAGAACCTGCCTACGCCAATGATGCGTGTGGGCATGCTGAATCGTTTCGGCGAGAGCGGCCAGCCCGAAGAACTTTTAAAACATTTCGGATTAACCTCTACTCACATCGCCCTGGCGGCCCATCATTTATTGACTAAAAACCGCTCGGGCCAGAAACACTGATATGCCCCTATCTATAAATCAAATGCGTGATAACTGCCAAAAGGCCCGCCAAGCATTTGCCCGGGCTCATCAACAGAAGTTTGCGCTCGGGGCCTTTAACATAGATAACCAGGAAACGCTGATAGCTGTTGTCAGAGCGGCGGCCGCCAAAAAGGCTCCGGTCCTGGTGGAGGTCAGCAAAGCTGAGGCCGATGCCCTGGGACTAGCTAACATTCGAAATATGGTCGACAACTACAGGGCCGAGTACGATGTTGAGATGTATATCAACCTTGACCATAGTCCCAGTGTTGAGGATGCCGTCGCCGGTATTGCCGCCGGTTTTGAATGCATTCATATTGATATTTCACAGGCTAATCATAAAGCCACCGACGAGGAGATTATTAAAAAGACCAGGGAAGTGGTTCGGGCGGCTAAGCTGACGGGGGCGATTGTCGAGGCTGAGCCCCACTATTTTGCCGGCAGCAGTAATGTACATAGGGAAAAAATAGATTACGATAAGATAAAAGAAACCTTCAGTACACCCGAAGGAGCCAAGTTGTTCGTTGAAACTACTGGTATCGATACATTTGCGGCGGCCGTCGGGAACCTGCACGGCAAATACCCGGTGCCTAAAAAATTGGATTTGGAACTACTAAGGCGCATCCGGGAGGCTCTTGACTGCAATATTTCCCTGCATGGCGGCAGCGGCACTCCCGGACACTATTTTATAGAGGCGGTTAAACTAGGCGTAACCAAAGTGAACATTAACTCCGATCTTCGTATTGCTTACCGCGAAACCCTGGAAGACGTATTGAAGAAAAACCCTGATGAGTATGCCGTTGTGAAACTGATGGGACCGGTGATCAACGCCGTTCAGAAGGTAGTTGAGAGCAAGGTTGATATGTTTAACTCCGCTGGCAAAGCCCATTCAAACAGTTAGCTTATGTTAAAATAAGCCATAAGGACTATGGCAAATCAACAACTCGATGTTTTGGCAATCGGCGATGTCGTCACGGACGCTTTTATAAAATTGCTTGATGACGAAGCCCGAGTTGATAAAGAAGCTTCCGGGCCGCGACTGTCCATGCCGTATGCCACAAAAGTGCCGTTTGACCAAGTCGTGGTGGTGCCGGCGGTTGGTAACGCTTCTAACGCTTCGGTAGCCTTCGCCCGGTTAGGATTGAAATCGGGACTGCTCAGCAATGTCGGCAGCGACCAATCCGGGCGCCAGATCCTAGCGACTTTACATAAGAATAAAGTCGACAACCGGTTCGTGCACATCAACCACGGCAAAGCCAGCAATTACCACTACGTGCTTTGGTATAAGGAAGATCGCACCATTCTGATCAAGCACGAGGAATATG
>JBBDZV010000074.1:0-2764 GCA_040900005.1 Saccharimonadales bacterium (SeqCode) | reverse complement strand
TCTTTTCGACGCCGACCTTTGGCATTTTGCTCCACGTACTCAATAATCTTTTCGGCAACATTGCGACCGGTTACAGCTTCTATGCCGAAGCCGGGACTAGCGTTAACTTCCAATACCAGCGGACCACGATTGCTTATCATCATATCTACCCCGCATACAGTCAGTCCCATAGCCTTGGCCGCTTTTAGCGCGGTGCGGCGTTCTTCGTCCGTTAGTTTTACAGAAGTACCTTCTCCGCCCTGATGTAGATTCGAGCGAAAGTCATTGTCAAGACTCTGGCGTTTCATACAAGCTACAACTTGGCTGCCGACGACAAATGCCCTAATATCAGCCCCACCCGACTCTTCTATATATTCCTGCATAAGAATGTTGGTACCTTCGTCGTCCATTAGGTAAAAGCCTTGCAAGACAGACTTGGCGGCCTTGCGGGATTCAGCCAAGACGACGCCTTTGCCGTGAGTACCACGGGCTAGCTTTATGATGATAGGCGGGCCGCCTAGCTCTTCCATAATAGTATCGACCTCGGATATACCGCGGGAAAAAATTGTCTTTGGGATACCAATTCCGGCTCGCGCCAGAAGTTGGATACTGCGCAGCTTATCGCGCGATCGGACAATGGATATGGAGCTGATCGGCGTGTAAACGCCCTGCATTTCAAACTGTCGCACTATAGCCGCCCCATAACGTGTATAGGATGAAGCAATCCGGGGGATAATAGCATCTATGTCCTTCAGGACTTCGCCTTTATAAAGTATGATTGGGTTGCTCTGGCGAATGCGCGCTTCACAAAGCAGGTAATTTATAATCCTTACTTCGTGACCACGTTTTTTAGCCTCTTCCACTAATCTTTTGGTGGAGTAGTTGCCCGGACCCTTAGACAAAATCACTATCTTCATACTTGTTCCAGTCTTTTAAGCTCTTTTTTAAGAATTTTTTTCTTATATCTCTCGGTCTTTCTTAGGGGCTTTCCTCGGGTAACATCTACTATGAATTTACCGCTGAGTAAGCGTCTACCCAGTAATATGGGATAGGTTTTTTTACTACGGTCGGATAACGTAAATGTACCACGAATTCGTTTATTTTTTACACGGATGGTCAGCTTAACTTTAAAGCGAAGTTCTTTAACTCCAAAAGAGTTTGATATGCGTGTAATGGTGAAGGCCGACGGGGTAACCAATATTTCCTGTCCTGTATAGTGCGCACTGCTTTTATCAAATAATACGAACCGCAAGCCTTCCGGAGTTTTTCTAATATTGGTAGCCCAGATACTGCTGACATCAGCACCAGTATCTATTTTAGCCGGTACCTTTAAAAGACCGAGGCTAGGAAAATCAATCCGCTCGGCTCTGCCTATTTTTTTTCTATCTACAGGCATTTTTTTCATATTGAAACAATACCATATTTTAACTAAATAAGCAATGTACTAAGCAGAGGCAACGACACCTTGGACGAGGGGCTCCAGATCCAAAGATCCGCCCCTAACTTCCGGATGGAATTGAGTAGCCACAATCGGACGTTTTTTATGATGGAACATCTCTACACCGGTTTTAGATTTTGCCAGAACTGTAAACTCTTTTTCTGAGACTTCAGGGACGCACCATTCATGGGATTCAAATTGTTTAAGCCGCCGGAGTGATAGGGATTTTCTGCCAGCCCCTGTCGGTTTTACTTTTTTGAAACCTTCCACAAGCTTCGGTAGCTTCTCTACGTCGGCCCCATAGGCACGGGCAATGACTTCAAAGCCCATGCATATACCCAGAATCGGTTTGGGGCAGGACCGCACAAAGTTTATCTGGTCGTCGTACCAAAGTTTGCCCTCCCGGTAAGTATCGTTAATTTCCAAGCCTTCCCCGCCACCGCCGGACAGGATGACCACATCTTTATCGTGATAATTGAACTTTACACCAGGCTCATAGTTCAGGATCTCCAAGTTATGGCCTTCGAGTGCCTCTGACAAAGCTTCCAGGTGCCGGGTGTGGTTATTAACAAGCAGTATTTTCATATTAGTTTTGAGCTTGGCTTACCCGGGAATACGCCAACCATACTATGGCTGCAATAATCAGCACCAGTATTATCAGCAGCGGGATAAAGCCCTTTTGATTTTTGTTTCGCATCCTGCTTATGATTATGCCCCAGACGGTTTATTTTGTGAAGGCTAAAATCGTGACCTAAGCTATAACCAGCGACTCTTTTTATTGCCGCTACTTTTTAGTTTTTTAAGGGATTCGGCTTGCTCTTTAGAAAGTTTGGTCGGGGTATCAACTATTAGAGTCACAATGTGGGCGCCGCGGCTGCCGCCTTTTATTTGCGGCATGCCGTGCCCGGATAGTTTAAAATCTGTCCCGCTCTGAGTTCCAGGCGGTACTTTCATCCGAACTGCGCCGTCAACTGTTTCAATTTCTATTTCCGTTCCTAAAGAGGCATCCACCATATCAATATGCTCGTTACTCAAAATTAGGTCGCCCTCGCGCGTAAATTTCTTATGGGGTTTTACCTTGATATTCACATAAAGATCGCCTTTGGGGCCATGGGCTGTGGCTTCGCCTCGTTCGCGCAGGCGGATGGTAGCCCCATCATCAATCCCAGCAGGGATTTTCATGTTAATAATCTGGTTTTTACGCTGGGTGCCGCGACCCTTGCAAACCGTACAGGCTTTTTCGGGTACTTTGCCCCGGCCGTTGCACCGGGAGCAGGTGCGGGCTTGCTGGATGTTACCGAAAATTGTACGGGTTACTTGGGTGATTTGGCCGGAGCCCTTACATTC
>JBBDZV010000073.1:0-2764 GCA_040900005.1 Saccharimonadales bacterium (SeqCode) | reverse complement strand
CACGGCAGCAGTACCGAGAATAGTGATTTTTTTACCACCAAGAACCCTCATGATAAAACTCGTGTGCCAGGTGGCAGTTCCGGCGGCTCGGCCGCCGCTGTAATGCTTGATATGGTTCCATTCGCGATAGGGACTGACACCGGCGGTTCCATACGCCTCCCGGCCAGCTTTACGGGTGCTGTAGGGTTAAAACCAACCTATGGATTGATTAGCCGCAGCGGCGTGGTGGCTATGGCAAGTAGTACCGATGTTATCGGTCCTCTGACTACAAATGTCCATGACGCCGCGCTGGTGCTAGATATAATGAGTGGTTTTGACGGTCTGGACAGCACTATGATTGAACGTGACAAAGATGCCTATACCCAACTAATGACCAGTTTAGCGAGTAAAAAAGTAGGTGTGGTCACTGAATATATGAAAGATGGTCTCGAGCCTGGTGTCCGCAGTGTCATCGAGCTGGCTATAAAGAAAATACGTGAAGCCGGGGCGCAGGTTTCAGAAATCAGCTTGCCAAGTTTGCCGCTGGCCTTGGCCTCTTACTACGTAGTTTGCCCCGCCGAAGTTAGCAGTAACTTGAGTCGATACGACGGTCAACGTTACGGTCACCACGCCAAAGAGGCCAAAAATCTTAAGCAGAGCTACGAGCTATCCCGCGAACAGGGTTTTGGAGCCGAAGCCAAGCGCCGAATCATGATTGGGACTTATGTTCTATCAAGCGGCTACTATGACGCTTACTACAAAAAGGCCCAGACGGTTCGGACCAAGATTATAAACGAGTTTAAAGAGGCTTTTGAAAAGTATGATTTTCTGGTGGGGCCTACAGCCCCGATGACGGCCTTTAAAATCGGCGAGAGAGCTAAAGACCCCTTAAGCATGTATCTGACAGACATTATGACGGTGGCAGCCAACATGGCTGGCGTACCGGCCATCAGCGTCCCGGCCGGTAGGGCCGATGGCCTACCGGTGGGGCTACAGCTGATAGCACCTTTCGGTGCCGACCGCCAGCTGCTGGGGGCCGCTAAGGCATTTGAGGCGCTGCCATGAGCTGGCTGATAATAGCCTCCATTGTTTTCGGGGTGGTCATGCTGGTGCTTTTGAGTCTGTTCGGCAAAAAGTACCACCCTAAGATGAAACAGAAGCGCTTCCAGCAAGAATGGACCGCCATTTTAGAGCGAGTTAAAACCCCCGAAGGCATGGTGCTGGCCGTAATTGATGCGGATAAATTACTCGATCAGGCTTTAAAGCGACATAACTTCCGAGGTAAAACGGTTGGTGAAAAGCTGGTGGCCTCTCAACGCATCCTATCTGATAATGACGGTGCTTGGCATGCTCACAAATTGCGTAACCGGTTAGTTCACGAACCGAACATAAGGTTGAAAAAATCGGAGTGCCAGAGTGCCTTGGCCGGTTTTAAGCAAGCCCTAAAAGATTTGGGAGCACTTTAAGATGGCTGTTACTCAAGACATTAAGAAAAATTACACACCGACAATCGGGATAGAGTGCCATATCCAGTTGAAGACTAAAACCAAGTTGTTTGCGGCTGTTAGTAATGATGCTAGGGACGCTGCCCCAAATACTTTAATTAGCCATATCTGTGTGGGGATGCCCGGCGCCTTGCCATACTTGAACGAAGCGGCTGTGGAGCTGGCCGTCCGGGCAGCTTTTGCGTTTAATACTACACCCCAGAAGTTCAGTAAATTTGACCGTAAACACTATTTTTATCCGGACTTGCCCAAAGGCTATCAAATAACTCAGTACGAACAACCGCTTATAGTCGGGGGCCATGTCGATATTGAAGTTGAGGGTAAGCCAAAGAGAATAGGGATAACTCGCGTGCATTTGGAAGAAGACGCCGGTAAGACCAGCCACCCTCCAGGTGCGGATTACTCACTTGTAGATTTGAACCGGGCCGGCACGCCACTGCTGGAAGTAGTAACCGAGCCGGATATAAATAGTCCTGCCGAAGCCAAATCTTTTGCCCGGGAGATCTATCTTTTGATAAAGTACGCCGGTATAAGTGACGGCGATATGTACCATGGCAACTTGCGCTTCGACGTCAATATTAGTGTCACCAAAGAACCGGGGAAAAGGGGCATGCGCTCTGAAGTTAAGAACTTAAATAGCTTCCGGAGTGTAGAAGCAGCTGTTGCCTATGAGATTGAGCGCCAAATCGAACTCTTGGAAAAAGGTCAAACGGTGGTGCAGGAGACCCGCGGCTGGGATGAAGCCAAAGGCAAGACAATCGGTCAGCGCGGCAAAGAGGAAGCTCACGACTATCGTTATATGCCCGAGCCAGATATTCCGCCGTTGGAGCTTGATGATGAGTATGTGGCAAAGATCCAGAAGGAACTCCCTGAACTACCCGGAGCCATCAGGAAAATACTTAACAAGTTAAGTATTACTGCTGATGTAGTCGAAGATATACTGGATAATCCAGCGGGGCTTCGGTTACTGCTAGCTGCGATGGAGAAGGGCGCGTTCGATGAAGCTGCAAAACACATTGCTTTCTGGACCCTTAAAGTCGAACGGGCTCTAAGCGACCAAGAGGCAGATATTATTAGTAATCACCTTGTAAAGCTTGCTCGTATGAGGGAGGAAAACATTCTAAGTTCAACAGCAGCAGACGAAATTTTCAGATTAGTGCTTGAAACACTTAAAGATCCCGAAGAAATAGCAAAAGCAAAGAACCTCACGCAGGTTTCGGATGAAGGTGAGATTGAAAAGATTGTCGAAGAAGTATTGGCTGAAAACCAAAAAGCGGCAG
>JBBDZV010000072.1:0-2773 GCA_040900005.1 Saccharimonadales bacterium (SeqCode) | reverse complement strand
GCATCAACGGCATAACTGATGGGGTTAATGGTGGCTAGGATTTCTAGTACCCTGGGAACATTGGTCAGTGGGTAAAGGGCGCTGGAAAGAAAGAATAGCGGGAAGATTAGGAAGTTATTAATGGATTGGAAGCCTTGGAAATCTTCCACCATAGACGCTATCCCGGCCCCAAAGCTGGTTAAGGCCAGGCTCAAAGCCGCCATCATCAGAAGCGCCACCGGCAACAACAGCCAGTTCTCCGGTCTAAAGCCCATCCCAAAAGATATCAGCAGTACCAAGATAGCCTGGATTAACGAAATGGTCGCGCCGCCCAATGCGCTGCCCCACAAAATCCTCAAACGTGATACTGGCGCTACCAGCAGTTCTTTTAAAAAGCCGAAACGTTTATCAAATAGGATCTGCATACCCCAGAAAACTGATGAAAACAGCAGTGTTTGGACGATTATGCCGGGTACCAGGAACTGCAGGTAGTCGCCCTGCCCAGCCTGCTTATAGACCGCCCCCAGGCCATAACCCAGGGCCAGCAAGAAAAGCAACGGCTGGCCGATGGCCCCAAGCACGCGAGAGCGGCTACGGAAATAGCGTCTCATCTGCCGGAGCCACAGGATATATAGGACTGACATCTTGCTTATTAACCCCTCATCTTGTTATTCATAGCCGTACGCATATTAAGACCATTGTTGGCGAGGCTGGTTTCATCGCGAACCGTATCTCCGGTCAGCTTCAAGTAAGCCTGTTCCAGATTGTTGGTCCCTGTTTGTTTAGCCAATTCGGCCACCGTACCGCTAGCCACTATTTTGCCGTGGTCAATGATAGCAATCCGCTGGGCTACTTCTTCGGCCTCATCTAGGTAGTGGGTGGTAAAGAAAATGGTCATCCCCTCGTTCTGACTGAGTTTTTTAACGTAGTTCCACATGATATTACGAGTTTGAGTATCAAGGCCCAGTGTCGGCTCGTCCAAAAAAAGGACTCTGGGGTGGTGTAGCAAGCCGCGGGCAATTTCTAGACGCCGCCGCATGCCGCCAGAATATGTTTTAATCATCGAGTCCTTGCGCTCCCAAAGATCGACCAGTTTCATAAGCTCTTCTATTCTTTTACTCATCTGCTTGTTCGGGATGCCGTAAAGTACGGCGTGTAGCTCCATATTCTCGTAAGCCGACAGCTCTTCCTCCAAACTGGGGTCTTGGAAGACAATCCCAAAGGATCGGCGAGCAGCAGCCTGATCACTAGTAACGTCATGGCCGTTCAGAACCAGCTGGCCTTGGGTGGGCCGCAACATAGTTGTTAGCATCTTGATGGTAGTGCTCTTGCCAGCACCATTTGGCCCCAAAAATGCAAATATCTCGCCGCGTTGGACCTCAAAGTTAATATGGTCAACGGCTGTTAAGTCGCCGAAACGTTTGACGACATCTTTAGCAACGATAATCGGACGGGGCATAGCCCCCTATTATACGCCATTTGGCGGCAGCCGGGTCTTAAGTATTTCAGTTATGGTGCTACCTGGTTTATAAAACTGCAGGTCTTTGTCGTCCATTTCCCATCTGGACTGGATAGGCTGGAGTGTCTCCCAGGTGGCTAAAACTTCGTCATTACTGGAAAACAGACCGGGGTTGGAGTGCATAGCGTCAAACAGCACTTGCTCATAAGCATCGGGGACCCTATCAAAGTGCTGCTCGTAGGTAAAGTGCAGGGGGAGCTTCTGTAATTTTCGTTCATAGCCAGGCTGTTTGACCCAAAGCTCCAGCTCGATTCCCTCTCTGGGCTGGACCCGAAGCGTCAGCACATTTGCCTGCGAAGCATCGGACTGCTTGAAATGAATTCTTATCTCGGTAAGCCGTTCGGATAGGTTCTTACCGGTAGTTAAACGAATCGGTACTCCTTCCCAGCGCGGATCCGCGGATGTGACAGTCAGTGACACGAAGGTTTCGGTAGCCGAGCGTGGATTGGAGACTTCTGTCCGGTAGCCTAGATACTGTCCCCGAACGATTGAATCCTGGCGAGCTGGCTGCAGGGACTTCAAGGCTGCTAGCCGCCGCGCTGGTAACTCTGAAAACTCAAACACACCACTGCAGGGCTCCATCAACGTCAGGGCGGCCAGCTGCAGCAAATGACTCTGGACTATATCGCGTAGAGCCCCTGTCGGCTCATAAAAAGCAGCGCGGCCTTCAATGCCTATCTTTTCGGCCACATCAATCTCGATTTTTTCAACGAAGCGGTTATCCCAAATGCTTCGGAAGATAGCATTGCTGGCCAGAAATACAGTTATATTCTGGGCCATTTCCTTGGCAAGATAGTGGTCAATCCTATAAACCTGGTTGTCTTTAAAATGTCGGGCGGTTTCTTCAATCAGCTCACGAGCTGATTCTAAATCGGTGCCAAACGGCTTTTCCAATAGCAACTTGGTGCCCTCCCCATTCAGGCCGGCCTGGCCCAGCAGCCGTATAATCGGCAAGACCGCCAAGGGCGGGACGGCAAAATAAAAGATTATCTGACGTTTTAGACTTGTTTTACCATGAGAACTTTCCAGATACTTTTTTAGCCGTGAATAATCAGTTAGCTGGCTTAGATTCATTTGAAGGGGCTCGATGTACTTTTTAAGGGCCGCCTCATTATCCTCTAAGAGTTCCTGGGTTTTAAGGTTCCGCCGAGAGATGCCTATGACCTTGAAGTCTTTGGGTAATTGGCCAGCGGCGGCTACTTGGGATAAGGCCGGCAGTAGATAGCGGTGAGATAAATCACCGGTAACGCCGAATATGACCAGTATGGTCGACGG
>JBBDZV010000071.1:0-2802 GCA_040900005.1 Saccharimonadales bacterium (SeqCode) | reverse complement strand
ATTGGGATAACTATTTTATCGGTGGTGCTGGGTGCAGCTTACGCCAGTTCATCTACGAGTTTGCAGCAAGGAACAGCTGCTGGCAACCGGGCCAAAGCTTTGGGGTACGCCGAAGGCCAGATTGGGCTAATAAAAAGTGCCGCCAATAATAGCGCCGCGCTCTTAAACCAATATAAGATAGACCAACCCTTCTGTATACTTGGGGATGGAAGCGTAGATACTAAGAGCGTCAACGCTTCAAAAGGCGTATGCGAGCTCTCAACCCAAGCTCCATATGGGGTAGGTGTACGGTATAACTCTGGCTCAAAGGTCTTTACCGTCACTGCCAAGTGGCCTGGCAACAACGCCAGCGCCGAAGACCAGTTAATCTTATACTACAAAGTAGGGGGTGGGAGCTAATGCGGCCGCGACAAAACAGCACAAAAAGATTCAGCCAGCAGTTAGCCTCTAGTCTATTTAAGGCCTGGCGCCCTGGTAGAGTTTCTGGCTCTGCTAGCCAGCAGGTCAATGCGGCACACATGCCAGGCGGCTTTACCATAGCTGAGCTGCTGATTGCCACGGCGATATTTTCTGTGATATTAACCGGGGCTTTGGTCGGTTTCATCCAAATCGGCCGGATGTTTTATAAAGGTGTGTCACTTACTCAAACCCAGGATGCCACTAAACAGGTAATTAATTCCTTGCGCGAAAATATACAGCTGGCCGCTAGCGTGTCTGCCTCCCAGACCGGTGGTGGCTACTCTTACTACTGTGTGGGAAATCATCGTTATACCTATAAGCTTGGCCAAAAAGTGGAGTTGTCGGACAGCCCCAATCACGCCGCCACCGGCAACTTCGGTTTGCTTCACGACATTCTGCCGGGATCTTCCGCCTGCGCCACACCTTGTGCTGCCAACTGCGGCGACGGTGCAGTGGCGTTTAACAACCCGACGGAACTGCTGGGCAACAAAATGCGCTTGGGTAAGTTCGACATTATCCAGCCAGATCCGTCTAAGACACCCGGCCTTTATAATCTGGATATCGCGGTAGTCTACGGCGAAGATGACATTTTAAATTACACTAACAAAAACGACCCTTCTACGGCGTATTGCAGTGGTAGCCTGACCAACCAGCAATTCTGTGCCGTAAATAAACTGTCTACCACCGTCTATAGGGGACTTCACCCATGAGTCCCGTTACAACTCACTTGACTTTCGTACCACATCCGGCGTCTCGAATCGCTTGCTTGCTTCATCGTTTCAATAACCAATCGTTAGTCTTTGAGGTTGTAACGGGATGAAGCGGCTAATGAAACGTCTGCTAAGACATAGACCCACCCAGGACGGCCTGGCTTCTATTGTCATCGTCACCGTTTTAGTAGTTTTGATAACACTCATAACTATTGGCTTTGCCCGTATAATGACCCGTTCTACCAATAATGCCTTGAATGATCAGCTCAGCACAGCCGCCACTTATGCGGCCCAGTCCGGCGTAAATGACGCCATCTCCTTCCTAAAAGACAACCCCTCAGCCACGGCCGCTGGCTGTAATGATTTGATTGGCAGCGCTGCTACGCCCGGGCCGCTTTATAGTCAATCCAACCTATCCGGCGATGAGGCCCGCACCACCGAATATACCTGTGTTCTGATCAACAAGACCCCTACAGACGTGGTTTATCAACAACTGCCGCCGTCTAAATCCCAAGTCGCTAAGCTGACCACATCAGGAGCCGTCGATAAGCTGATGTTTTCTTGGCAAAGCACAGACCGTTCTAAAAACCAATTGCTTCCGCCATCTGCCAATCCTCCCCTGCTTGATGTTACCGAGTGGAATAACACCGACCATAAGTACACGCCCTTACTGCGCTTGATCCTTTATCCTATTCCGTCAGACGGGCAAGTCGGGGGAGTGCAGGCAAATTCTAAAACCTATTTCTTCTATCCCACATCAGCGGGCGGAAATGTGACAACTTTGCCGTACTCTACGGCCGATGGGTCACTTAAAACAATAAACTGCGGGACTAAGAACGCCACCGGGTTTACCGGTACGGCCGATTATGACTGCAACATCATAATCTCTAACCTCTCTTCTGCAGCCTCACCCGACCCGTTAGGCTACTTCTACGTACGGCTGACGCCGATTTATGGACAAGCTGACGTCAAGATCAAAGCCGAGAATTCTGCGGCAGATCCCTTAAAGTTTACTAATACCCAAGCTGTCTTAGATGTTACGGCTAGGTCTAGTACTACTGCCAAACGTCTGCAGGTTAGGGTAGATACCAGCGCTTCCGGCGGCGGACCCACCGAAAATATCGGACCCACCGAAGAAACTGTCCCCGAATACGTCGTTCGGACGGCCGCCTCGCTGTGCAAGCGGCTCAATGTAGGCAGCTCCAGCTCTATTGATAGTGCTTTTTGCAACCTGACTATCCCGCCGCCCCCGCCACCCATCGCCATCACCGGCAAAGCCACCAAGATAACTACCAACAGTGCTACGCTCGATGGTACCGTCAACCCCAATGCCTATCCGGTGACCAGCTGCTACTTCCAATACGGCACCAGTCAAGGTTATGGCAGCCGTAAAGATTGTAATCAATCTCCGGCTTCGCTGGGTTCAGGCCGCAACACGGTTGATGTTAGCGCTGACCTAAGCCTTAACCCGGCGACTACCTATCAATTCCGGTTGTGTGCCGCTAATGCCAACGGCACCCACTGCGGCGATAACGCCAGCTTTACTACTCTAACACCGCCCCCCAGCTTTAGTTTCCGGGTAGATGACTCCTCAATCGCCTACGGCAGCTCCACTACTTTGAGATGGACCACC
>JBBDZV010000070.1:0-2812 GCA_040900005.1 Saccharimonadales bacterium (SeqCode) | reverse complement strand
ACTTCGGCTATCAGGTCCCGAAGCTCAGCGGCTTTTTCAAATTCCAGATTAGCCGCCGCCAAATCCATCTGTGAAGTTAAATCGCGGATAAGATGCTTATACTCATCTTTGGGAATCTTCCGAAGGTCCAGTTTGGGCTTCTCTTCCTTCTCAGCTCTTGGTAGCAAGTCGCTTATTTCGCGGCTGATACTTTTCGGTGTTATCCCCTGCTGCTTATTATGCTTGGTCTGGATTTCTCGTCGCCGGTTAGTTTCATCGATAGCCCGCTGCATACTGCCGGTAATCTTGTCGGCGTACATAATTACCCGGCCGTCCAGGTGTCGAGCCGCCCGCCCGACCGTTTGTATCAAGGCCTGTTCGCTTCGCAAGAAACCTTCTTTGTCGGCGTCTAAAATTGCCACGAGACTGACTTCCGGCAAATCCAGGCCCTCGCGCAACAGGTTGATGCCGACCAGCACGTCGTAGACTCCCAGTCGCAGATCGCGCAACAGGTCGGTACGGTCCATGGTGTCAACTTCGCTATGGATATAGGCTACCTTGAGGTCCAGCTCCTTTAAGTACTCGGCCAGGTCTTCGGCCATCCTTTTAGTTAGAGTAGTCACCAGCACTCGCTGGTTTTTGCTAACTGTCGAGCGAATTTCTGCAATCAGGTCGTCAATCTGACCTTCAATGGGCCGCACTTGGATTTGCGGATCAATTAGGCCAGTGGGGCGAATAATCTGCTGGGCAGGCTCCGGGCTGCGAGATAGCTCAAATTCGGCGGGTGTAGCGCTGACATAGACCACCTGATTTAAGTGCCGCTCGAATTCCGAGAAAGTTAATGGCCGATTATCGAGAGCACTGGGCAGCCTGAAGCCGTGCTCTACTAGAACTTCCTTGCGCGCCCTGTCACCGTGATACATTCCCCGCACCTGAGGAATAGACATATGAGACTCATCAATAACCATCAGATAATCGTCCGGAAAATAGTCTAAAAGCGTCGCTGGCTGCTCGCCCGCTTCACGGTTAGTAAGATATCGGCTGTAATTTTCGATACCCTTCACGAAGCCAGTTTGTTCTAGCATTTCCAGGTCGAATTTGACACGCTGCTCCAGCCGCTGGGCTTCCAAAAGCTTGTTGTGCTTTTTAAACCAGGCTATGCGGTCGTCAGCCTCACTGCGGACTTTACCTAAAGCACCCTTTAGCTTTTGTTCGGGAGTAACGTAGTGAGATCCGGGGAAGATGCTCAAGGCCGACAGCCTTTTTTCTATCTCACCGGTCAACGGGTTTATGCGGGTCATTCGCTCCAGTTCATCTCCGTCAAACTCAATTCGATAGGCCGACTCTTCCCCGGCCGGGAAGACATCTACGACATCGCCCCGTACCCTAAAAGTACTGCGATGAAAGTCAGTATCATTACGATGATATTGGATATCGGTTAACTGGCGCAAAAACTTATCGCGCAGGCGCCGCTCTCCAGTTTTTATGCGGATAGCCATGTTGTTATAGTCTTCTACCGAACCGATGCCGTATATGCACGATACGGAGGCCACGATTATGACGTCTCGACGCGATAATAGCGAAGCGGTGGCGGCATGGCGCAGACGATCGATTTCCTCATTGATATCGCTATCCTTTTCAATGTAAGTGTCGGTCCGGGGCATATAGGCTTCCGGCTGATAGTAATCAAAGTAGCTAACAAAATAATGGACGGCATTATCCGGGAAGAATTGACGAAACTCGTTATATAGTTGGGCCGCCAGGGTTTTGTTATGACTAAGGACCAGCGTCGGTTGCTGGGTGTTGCTTATAAGGTTAGCCATGGTAAAGGTCTTGCCACTGCCTGTGACGCCGAGCAGGGTCTGCTCTCGTAGACCCTTTTTTAGTCCGTCGGTAAGCTGGGCGATAGCCGTTGGCTGGTCGCCGGTCGGGTGGTAATCACTTTGAAGCCTAAATTTGGGCATCTTTTAATTGTACCAAGCTTGGACTCTTCTATAGGGTTCCGGGAGGGTTCCGGGACTCAAGCTAGTTATAAATCTTACGGTAATCTGCATGGAGCTTGTCCAGCAACTGAGTGATTTTGGCTACCAATTTATCCGGGTCTTCTTCAAAAATGACCAAATCAGGGTTGGCAATGGGCAAAAACTCCAGTAGCTTTCTAATTTCGCCGCTGATACCGCCGGCCCCTTCTAATATTCCAATCGGGGTTTTGGTCTCAGCCGCGATAGTGAACTCATGAAGCGTCCCCAGTCGGCCGCCAACGCTGATTACGGCATCGGCTGAGTTGATTAAAAGCGCGTCCCGACCACCGTAGTGCAGACCTGTATATAGAATTGAATCGTAAGCTTCGGTCGGCAAGCGATATTTAACGACGTGCTCGACTTTAGTAGCCGCCGGGCTTAACCCCAGACTCATCTTACCCTTAGCCGCTTTATAGCCGACGGCGGCATCGTTTGGCAGACCGGTCGTGGCACCGGTCATTAAAGAATGTCCGGCTTTGGCGATAGCTTTTCCGATTTCCTGAGCCAAAAGCTTACCCTGCTCGGCACTTTCGCCTTTAGCTGCTCCGGACACGCAGATTTGATACATATACCCCCCTTTGTCTTTACTCAGCCATGCTGAATTCCGGTGCTAGTTTCATCTTTTGGGGAACCCCTAAAAACTGTTCAGCCTTGTGCGTCAATTCGGTTGCAGTTTCGGGTATCGCCTGCTCGGCACTAACCCGATATTTTTGGTAGCGATTGACCAGCTGGTCCATCAGCGATTTGCGACCATGATGGAGAATTCTATTCTCAAACGGCCGGGCCTGCGAATGGTTTAAGGCGACGTCTTT
>JBBDZV010000069.1:0-2891 GCA_040900005.1 Saccharimonadales bacterium (SeqCode) | reverse complement strand
TACTTTCCTTTAAGCCGAACCAATTCTTCAATGAACTCGAAAGAACATCCGGCTATTCCCAATCTACGCTGAAGCATGCTTACTGGCGCGGGCGCCAAAAAGGCTTTATTGATGACTCAGGACGAATACCGAACTTAACAGCCTCTGGGGAAGGAGAAATACGGCCTTTTGTAGCTAAGCATCTAGGGAATAAAGCACGACTGATGGTCATTTTTGATGTTCCCGAAGAAAAAGCGGCGACCAGGCAGCAATTTAGAGTGTTATTAAAAGCTTGGGGGTTTGAGCAAATTCAAAAAAGTGTTTGGGCGAGCGATTTAGATTATAGGGAGCTACTGGCTGAAGCCATTTCCGAGCTTAGGATCGCTCGGTATGTGGAAGTTTACGAATGCATGAGGCTTATACCAACCGAACATTGATTACAAAATATACCCGACCGAGCATATTTTGTAACAGGTGAATGAAGAGGGGAGAAAAGCTGAGCCCTTGGCCTAGTGTTTATCTAGCTCTTTTTCTTTGGCAATATAGTCTTTTAAATCTTCGTGCCAGTCACGCGGCTTAAAACCGGCAGACTCTATTTTGGTCAAATCCAGCGTGCTATTCAAGGGCCGCGGGGCGGTATCCGGTTTGTCCGCAAAATATTCGGCCGTGGTGGTATCGGTGACTTTTAAGTCAAAATCGGCAATTTTAAAAATCTGGCGGGTAAAATCGGCCCAGCTTACCGGTTCGCCTTCATTACTTACGTTATAGATGCCGTAGGCCGGGTTGTTACGGAGCAGAAAATCTATAGCTTTAACCAGTGTCTGCGTAAATGTAGGTCGGCCGATTTGGTCGGCAACGACAGTCGGGCTGACACCTTTTTGCCCGAGTTTTAACATGGTGCGCACGAAATTCTTTCCGTCGCCGATTAGCCACGAGGTACGGACGATGTAATGTCCCGGAGCTTTTGCGGCCCTCGCATCACCGGCGGCCTTACTTTTACCGTAAATGCCGAGTGGGCTAGGGGGTTCATCCTCTTTATGCGGTCCCGAGGTGCCATCAAAGACATAGTCAGTGGAAATGTGAACCAGCGTGATGTCGTGAGCCGTTGCCGCCTTCGCCAGATTGCCAATACCGGTGTCATTCACGGCCCAGGCGGCGGTTTTACCGGCATCGGTCTCCGCCCCGTCCACGTCGGTGTAGGCCGCGGCGTTGATGATTACCCTAACATCTGACCAGTCATAACTGTCGACACTTTGCTGGTTGGTAATATCCAGCTCATCAATGTCTGCCTTTTTGGCTTTCGGATACTTAGCCTGAAGAGCTAGGCCCAACTGACCATTGGCGCCGGTTATCAAAATAGTGGACGACTCCATATTAAGAATCGGCCGATTCTATGTCTTTTAGCATGGGGTGGTTTTTGTCCCGGTCCGACATTACGGCCTGGTCCAGCGGAATTGGCCACTTCACCCCAATGTCTGCATCGGCTAAATTAACCGATGTATACTCGCTGACCTTTTCCGGGCTCCAGTGGGCATTGACGCTATAAAGATAATAGGTATCATCGACTAGCGTCTGGTATGAATTACCTACGCCCCTGGGCAGGAATACGGCCTTATTGGCATCCAATTCCAAAGTCTCGATCTTGCCAAAAGACGGCCCGGGGCGAAGATCGACATAGGCCACAAAAACCCGGCCGGCTACGACCGATATGTATTTCTCCCACGGCTCGGCGTGGAAACCGCGGGTAACACCTTTCTGTTTGTTGTAGGCCAGGCTGTTTTGGACCACTGAAAAATCGGCTGGCATACCGCCGGCAATCAGCTTCTGGCGGTGGAACTTTTCCTGGAACCAGCCGCGTTCATCCCCAACACTAGTAACATCAAAAACTAAAAGTCCGGGGATGCCGGTCTGGTGAGCCGTAAACTCGGTGGTTGGTAAAGCCATACTTATCTTCCCATCTCTTTATATTTAGACTCTGTCTGTTCTTTTTGTGGCCGCCACCAAGTTTCATTTTGCTTATACCAGTCGATAGTATCGGCCAGACCTTGTTTAAAATCGGTATATTTAGGCTGCCAGCCCAGTTCGGTACGCAGCTTCGTAGAGTCGATGGCGTAGCGCAGATCGTGCCCAGGCCGGTCATTGACATGGTCATAATCATCCGCGGCCTTGCCCATCAGCTCCAAAATCAGCTCTACGACTTGCTTGTTGGTCTTTTCACCGTCGGCGCCGATAAGATAAGTCTCGCCAAGCTTACCTTTTTCTAAGATGGTCAGGACGCCGGAGGAATGGTCTTCGGCGTGGATCCAGTCGCGGATGTTCTCGCCGCTGCCGTAAAGCTTCGGTCGGCGTCCTTCCAATATTTCGGTAATTTGACGGGGGATGAACTTCTCTACGTGCTGGTAAGGGCCGTAGTTATTGGAGCAGTTGCTTAAAGTCGCTTTAACACCGAAGCTTCTTACCCAAGCCCGGACCAGCATGTCCGAACCGGCCTTACTCGCGGAGTAGGGGCTGGAGGGGTTATAGGCAGTATCTTCGTCGAACTTTGGATCGTTCAGCTCTAAATCGCCATAAACTTCGTCTGTAGAAATATGATGCAAGCGTTTGTCGTGTTTGCGCACAGCCTCTAATATCTGGTATGTTCCTACGACATTTGTATTCACAAATGGCCACGGCGAGTGCACGGAGTTATCAACGTGCGTCTCGGCGGCAAAATGTACGACACAGTCGCTGTCGGCCACCGCTTTGTCAGTTACGGACTCATCGCAAATATCTCCCTTGATTAAAACTACTCGGGACGTATCTAGACCATCAAGATTTTTTTTATTCCCGGCGTAAGTCAAGGCGTCCAATATCGTAATATGCCAGTCAGGCCGCTGCTGGTAAATATGGCGGACAAAGTTGGAGCCGATAAA
>JBBDZV010000068.1:0-2940 GCA_040900005.1 Saccharimonadales bacterium (SeqCode) | reverse complement strand
CTGATTACAAAAACAATCTGGAGACCGTGGGCGGTTGCCGTATCTTCATAAGTTAGTTCTGGAAAAACTGATTGATCAATCAAGCCGATGCTGTAGTTGCCCTGCTTGTCAAAAGACCCGGCGCTTACGCCGTGAAAGTCCCTCATCCGGGGCAAGATAATGTTGATGAAGCGGTCTGCGAATTCGTACATCCTCTCGCCCCTCAAAGAGACTTTGAGGCCGATCTTGTTGCCCTCGCGCAATTTAAAACTGGCAATAGATTGCTTGGCAATTGTTTCTATTGGTTGCTGCCCAGTAATTTTACGAAGGGTGTTGGCGGCTACTTCCAAAAGACGCTTTTCGTCTTGGGCGCGACCAAGCCCAACGTTTAGGATGATTTTCTCCAGCTTGGGTACCTGGTGGATGTTTTTTAATCCCAGCTCTTTTTGAAGTTCCTTTGAATAGTTGTCGGTGTAAAGTACCTTCAGCCTCGACTGATACTTTGTTTTGCTGGCTGTTACCATCATTTAATCTCCTTATCAAGCGATAAGACAAACCTGCGGTTTTTCTTATCGCGCCGGGTGCGGAATGAATCCGTCACTCGGGCTATCTTTTCCCTTGGTTGCAACCGCTGCATTACTTTATCTCCTTGCTGGTGGTTTTCATAATTCGAACTTTGTTGCCGTCTTTGCTCGTTTGGTAACCAATACGAGAGGGTTTCTTAGCGGAACTGTCCAGCAGGCCGACCTTGCTGACCCAAATAGGTTTGGTGATTTCGAAGATACCACCTTGGGGTTGAGCTTGAGTCGGTTTACGATGTCGCTTGACAATGTTTATACCTTCAACGGTAACTTTATTCAAACTTGGGTGAGTGGATAAAACTTTGCCAGTCCTACCTTTATACTTACCAGAACGGACCATCACCGTGTCGCCTTTTTTCAGCCTAATTTTATAAACCATCTTTCCCATGCTATAAGACCTCCGGGGCCAGCGAGATTATGCGCTGGTAGCCTTTTTCACGCAACTCACGGGGTACCGGACCAAAGATGCGGGTACCGCGTGGAGTCTTATTGTCATCCGCCAGAACTACCGCGGCGTTATCGTCAAAGCGCACCACTGAGCCATCTTTGCGACGGATAGGACTTTTGGTCCGCACAATCACGGCCTTAACCAGTGACTTGCGCTTCACGCCGCCTGCCGGGTTAGCAGTTTTAACCGTGGCTACAATAATGTCCCCAACTCGGGCATAACGTCGCCGGCTGCCACCCAATACACGAATGCAAAGCAGCTGTCGGGCACCGCTATTATCGGCGGCCATTAGGCGTGATTCTTGCTGTATCATGATTTTTCCTCTTTGGCTGCTTCTGCTTGGGGTGCTTCTGCGGTTTCCTCAACCGGTATATCAGCTGTGGCGTCGGTCTCCTCAAAGTGGACTCCTCCGCGCTCGTTTATCTTAGATAGTTTGAAGTGCTTACGGGCAGAAATCGGTCGCGTTTCGCGGATAGTCACTAAATCACCGACCTTGGCTTCGTTCTTCTCGTCATGAGCCATGAACTTAGTGTTAACGGTGTACTGCTTCTTATATAACGGGTGGGTTTCTCGGGTAGTGTTAGTAATGACGATGGTCTTGTCAACTTTATCACTGCTTACTACACCGGTTATTAAACGGGCCATTTCAGATGCTCTCCTTAGTTAATTGCTCGCCCAAAACCGTCAAAACCCGCGCCAGGTCTTTCTTCTTGTTACGGATTACCCGGACATTGCGGTTTTCTCCGCTGTACAGTCGGCGACGAAGGTCGGCGATTTCCTCGCGGATCTTGGTACTTTCGGTGGTAAGTTCGGTAGTACTTAATTTTCGGATTTCAGCGATTTTCATTACTGATCCTCCTTCATGAGAAACTGAGTCTTCACCGGCAACTTATGGGCCGCCAGGCGCATAGCCTCTCGGGCTACTTCCTCGGAGACGCCCTCCATCTCAAACATCACTGTGCCGGGCTTTACCTTGGCCACGAAGAACTCGGGGTTGCCCTTGCCACTGCCCATCTTAGTATCCTGGGGCTTTCGGGTAACTGGTGTGTGTGGGAAAATTCGTATCCAAATTTGACCACCGCGTTTGACGTAGCGAGTCATCGCCTGGCGAGCCGCCTCAATCTGTCGGCTGGTAATGCGTTCAGACTGCAGACTGACTAAGCCATAGTGGCCATAAACGATCCGGTTGAGGCTGGTGGCACTGCCGCCGTGGATGCGGCCTTTTCGAACCTTTCTGAATTTTGTTCGGGAAGGCATTAACATCTTATTTTTCCCCTCGGTAAATCCAAACTTTTACACCTATGACCCCGGCACCCGGGTAACGAGCCCGGGCAGCAGAGTAATCAATGTCGGCACGCAGTGTATGCAGCGGCACACTGCCTTGAATCTCTTTTTCGCGTCTTGACATTTCCATACCGCCCAGTCGTCCGGAAACTTCAATCCGAACTCCTTTAGCACCGGCGCGCATAGTAGCGGCAGCCGTAGATTTAACGGCTCGACGAAAGGCAATACGCCGCTCCAGCTGATGGGCGATATTCTCAGCCACCAGTTTAGCCTGCAGTTCGGGCCGCTTGATCTCCTCAATATTGACTCTTACCGGTACGCCGTACAACTTCTCTATAGCTTCTTTAAGTTCAGCCGCACCAGATCCGCCGCGGCCAATAACCACACCGGCCTTGGCCGTCTGGATGGTCACGGTAACCAAGTTGGGGGAGCGTTCAATATCGACTTTTGAAATAGCCGCCCGGGCGCCAAGCTTATCAATAATCAGCTGACGGGCCGCTAGATCTTGCTTTAGATAAGCGACGTATTCCCGCTTTCCGGCAAACCACTTAGAGCGCCAATCCTTATTGACTTGCAGCCGCATGCTTATAGGGTTAACTTTTTGACCCATTACCAGACTCCTCCGCCGCTTTGACCTGCTTTTGTGCG
>JBBDZV010000067.1:0-2972 GCA_040900005.1 Saccharimonadales bacterium (SeqCode) | reverse complement strand
CAGATGATAAAGTAAAAACTGACATAGATGAAGAAGTCAAGACTCCGGTGGAAGGTGCCGCAGAAACCCAACCCGAGACTGAAGCCAAAGCCAAGCCTAAGAAAAAGAAGGTCCGCCGCACCGTCACCCACGGTCACGTCCATATCCTGTCTACCTTCAATAACACGCTTATCACCGTTACCGACCCCAACGGCAACACCCTGACCACAGCCAGCGCCGGAGGCTCAGGCTTTCGCGGTTCCAAAAAAGGGACGGCCTACGCAGCCCAGATAGCTGCCGAGAAGGCTATTACAGCCGCCAAGCAGACCTATGGCCTGACCAAAGCCGATGTAATCGTCAAAGGCGTTGGTATGGGCCGGGATGCGGCTATCAGGACTTTAATCGGCCAAAAAGTCCAGGTAGATTCCCTAAAAGATGTCACAGGTGTGCCCCACGGTGGAGTAAGACCTAGAAAGCCGAAGAGGAACTAAAATGGCACGAGACACCCAATCAATAGTCAAAATGAGTCGCCGCGAAGGCTACGCTCTACATCCTAAGGCCCATAAAGCCCTGGTTAAGCGGTCTACACCTCCTGGCCAGAAAGCCGGTGGAAGCTTTCGTCGTCAAAAAATAAGCCAGTATTCTATCCAGCTTCGGGAGAAGCAAAAAGTTAAACGGCTGTACGGCCTGCTGGAACGCCAGTTCAGAAACTTGATGGAAGAAGCTTCGCGGACTCATGGACAGTCGGGTGCCACCTTACTCCAGTACCTGGAAAGACGGCTGGATAATGTCGTTTATAGAGCCGGTTTTGCCGTCTCCCGCCGCGCCGCCCGACAACTAGTCACCCACGGTCATTTTGAACTGAATGACCGCCGAGTTGACATCCCTTCTATCCGCGTGAAAGCCGACGACAAGATAGTCTTGCGGGCTGCTGCCAGAAAGAATGAATATTTTAAGAACCTAGACCAAACCAGCCCGGCCCCAGTGGCCATTCCCGCCTGGCTTAAAGTAAGCCGTAAGTCTTATCAGGTAACTGTAACCGGTTCACCCACCAGAGATGATGCGGAGCCCGACATCAAAGAACAATTAATAGTTGAATATTATTCACGCTAAGGAGGCGAGAGAAAGAACACTATGAGCAAACTTATCCATACACCAACACTGGCCAATGTCATTGACCACAACCCGGCCAGCGCCACCTTTGTCATTGAGCCGCTTCACCCAGGCTATGGTATGACCCTGGGCAACTCCCTACGCCGCATACTACTTTCGTCCATAGCCGGAGCCGCCGTGACCGGTTTTAGAATTGACGGGGTTAGCCATGAGTTCACGACCGTTAAGGGCGTAAAAGAAGACGTCATTGCCCTTATGCTGAATCTCAAGGGAGTCAGGTTTAAGGTATTCTCTGACGAACCCCAGACTTTGACTCTGAATAAAAAAGGCAAAGGCGTAGTAAAAGCCAAAGACATCCAGCTAAATGCCGATGTTGAAATTGTCAATCCCGACCACGTCATAGCTACCATTGATGATGAAAAAGGTGCGCTTAACTTGGAACTAGTGGTTGAGACTGGTCGTGGTTACCGGGCCCTGGACGAACAAGGCATCGGCCGCAAAGTAAGCGACATGATAATGTTAGACGCCCTATTCACACCTGTCATGCGAGTACGATACAAGGTAGAGAACACCCGTGTCGGCCAAATGACAGACCTTGATAGACTACTGATTACGGTTGATACAGACGGCTCCATAACACCCCGCGAAGCTTTTGAAGAAGCCGCAGCTATTTTGGTAAACCAATACACCGCACTGGCTGGCCAAACCCGCGTAGAAGCTAGCTCACCAATGACTAGTGGCGACGAAAACGGCTTGGGTGATGATAGCGACGAGCCAGCAGAACTCATGACCTCTATTGAGGATCTTAACCTTTCAGCCCGTACCACTAACGCCCTTGTTAACAACGACATCCAAACCATCAAGGATTTGATTTCTTTGTCAGAAGCCGAGCTGAGAGACCTGAAGGGCTTTGGCAATAAGGCTTTGGACGAAGTCAAAGAAAAAATGGCCGAACTGGAGCTATAAGATGTCTCGCTTCACTTCACATCAGGTTACAGGTTATAGGTTACAGTTTATAGTAACTTTACCCGAACTATTCACTGTCAACTATCCACTATCAACTAAAGCGACTGGAAGGAGCGTTTAAGTGCATCGCCACGGATATAAAGGTAAAAAATTTGGACGCGAACGCGACCAACGCCGAGCTCTTATTAAGGGCCTGGCTGATTCTTTAGTAATCCATGAATCTATAGAGACTACCTTGCCCAAAGCTAAAGCCGTGGCCACCTACACCGAGAAGCTGATAACCAAGGCTAAAAAGGGCGGGCTGCACAACCGCCGGCAAATTATTAGTTCCCTAAGCACTTTAGAGGCCGCCCATAAACTGGTGGACGAGCTGGCACCTAAGCTTTCCGGGCGCACCAGCGGACACCTGCGCGTAGTACGGACTGATATGCGCCGCGGCGATAATGCCCAGCTGGCCCGAGTCAGTTTTGTGGATGATCTGAAAAAAGAGGTTGCCGTTGAAAAATCTAAACCAAAGCCGGCCGCAAAAGTAGCTCCGGCTGCCAAAGCTGCTCCTAAAAAGAAACCAGCAGCCAAAAAGGTCGTTAAAACCGCTAAATCCAAGGATAAGAAATAATGACCCCGATTAGAAGTAGCACGCTGAAAGCTAGCTCTGATTTGCTAAAGTCGAATCAGACTTCTAACGAGGTCTATCCCGTTACACCTAAATTTTTTGTTAAAATTGGCCCCGAAGGGGAGGTGTAATCGGGATGAAGACTTTTAGCGCCAAACCCACCGATATCACCCGGAAATGGTATGTTATTGATGCCTCAGAGGCACCTTTGGGACGTATTGCAACGGTTTCGGCCAGTGTGCTGATAGGCAATGGCTATCCCACGGTAACTGCCCATATGGACGGCGGAGACCTCGTTTTT
>JBBDZV010000066.1:0-2981 GCA_040900005.1 Saccharimonadales bacterium (SeqCode) | reverse complement strand
CGTTTTTTCCTTTTGCGAGAACGGCCGGCCGACTTTTTAGAGGAGCGTTTCTTAGGCTTTGGTTTCGATATTTGCTCGACGGGCTTTTCGACCGGAATCTCTACTAAGGATTCGACTTCTAGGGTGTCTTTACGCAGAATCCTGGTCTGCTGGATAAAGGCTACCAGGCTACTCATCAGCCAGTAAAGCGGTAAGGCGGCTGGGAAGTTCAGGCCGAAAATGAACACTAGAAATGGAATAAGAATCAAGGTGCTGCGGCCTACCGCGGCCTGAACTTCCTCTTGCTCTGCGGCCTTACCCTTCCCGGCCGAGCTTAAAATGGCCCGCAGGCTCTTGGCATCTTTGGGTGCCGGCATCAGCTGCTTACTTTGGTAATACTGGATAATGGCGCTCAAGCCCACCAATATTAGCGCCGGCCAGTAAAGGCCCTTTGAGCCGATTGCCGTCCGAGTCAGATCTACAAGACCAAACAGCGTACTGTCAAACTGATCGATATTTCCGGCCAATGATTTCAGCCAGCTTAGGTCCTGGACCAAAGGATAGGAGAAGTGGACGATTTGTTCGGGTCTTTCGATAATCCTTCTGACCGCGTAATACAGGCCTATAAAAACCGGCAACTGCAGCAGAACTACGCCGAGAGATGCGAAAGGATTAATTTGTCTTTCCTTATATAGCTCCATTGTCAGCCGGGACTGTTCCTGACGGTTGCCCTTGGCGGCTTTCTTTATCTTCTTCATCTCCGGCTGGAGTTCCCGCATAGCCTTAGCGTGGTGCAGCTGCTTCTTGACAAGGGGCCACATTAAAAGCCGTATTAGGATGGTGAAGACAATGATAGCCAGTCCGAAGTTATGGCCCGGGATCAGAGCATAAATCAGTACCAGTAAATTGAAGATCGGTTGTACGACCAAGGTTGTGAACATAAAAATAGACCTTTCTTTGGCATACACTATAACACGCCAGAACACCGTACCGCATCACCCTGCCCGAGGGCAAAGCCCCCGGCTCCGCTGATGCTCTTCAAGCAAATAACTGTGTTATTGCCTCCGATGCTCGCTCAGTGTATTAAAATACACCTCACTGCGTCTTCTTGACAATGCCTTGTACTTTGCTTAAGTACGATCTTCTGGCCTAGGTTGAAGGTGTTTAGATAAGACACCGGCCTGACTTAGTTGTTTTTTTACCTGTTTGGCAAGTGATGGGTGAGGCTCTTCCAATAAGCTACCGTGGAATACCGTCAGTACAATGTCGTATGGCTCGGTGATAGCCACCTCCAGCTGTCGGACAGTCTCATACAGACGGCGGCGTATGCGGTTACGAGCCACGGCTGACTTATGGACTTTCCGGCTGACTACTACTGCCAGACGGTAAGATTTGCGCTTAGGGTTTAAAACATACTTGACCGCGAACAACGGTCCTCTGACCATTTGCCCATTACGGTAAACGAATCTTAGGCTGTTATACCCGTGAAAGCGGTGACTTCGAGTAATCATAAAGGTAGTTTATAGGTTGTAGTGACAAGTGAATAGTGTGGTGACATTGTCCTTGAACCAGTTATATACCACCAGCTAATCACTAAAAACTAGACCGATAGGCGGGTGCGGCCTTTGCCGCGTCGCCTTTTCAGAACCCGCCGCCCGGCTTTGCTGGCCATGCGCTTTAAAAAGCCGTGCTGTTTGGCGCGGTGGTGTTTTTTGGGTTGGTAGGTTCTTTTGGGCATAATCCTACTTTAGCATAAAGGAGGATTACCCCATGGAATGCTCGCAATTTTGATAATATTAAATCAATGTTTTATACATATATTCTGCGTAGCGGCAAAGACGGGGCAAAATACACCGGCTGTACTAAAAATTTGCGAGCCAGGCTTGAGGCACACGAGAAAGGCCGTGTACCGGCCACAGCCAACCGCCGTCCCTTAGAATTGGTCTACTTTGAGGGCTGCAGAAACCTAAGTGATGCTAGGCGCCGAGAGAGGTACCTAAAAACACACTATGGAAATATGTATTTAGGGAAACGCCTCAAGCATGATTCCACGGGGTGACTTGAACTTTGTGCAATTCACAATAATAAACCACAGATTCAAGAGACTTTATCCACTCTTTATTTATTCTTATCCACACTTTTACAGATAGGACTTTTAGTTGTGTATAAATTATCCCCTTAGAGCTTTTTTATGGCTCTGACTGTAGTGATTTTTGCCAAGCCTGTGGAAAACCGGCGAGCTGTTGTCTATAGTTAGGGTTACTTTAGGATAAAAATGTAATCAGAGGGCAAGTGGATAAATGCAGGATAGCGGCCTATGGCGGGCGGTTCTGGGGGAGATAGAACTGAGTATTTCCAGAGGTAGCTTCGTCACCTGGTTTAAAAACACCCAGCTGATCCGGCATAAAGACAATGTAGTGGTTGTTGGCGTACCCAATATCTTTGTTAAAAACCAGCTGGAAAAAAAGTTTAATGATTTGGTTATAAAGATGTTGGTGAAAAACGGCGTTGAGCCAGCCCGTGTGGAATATAAAATCCATACCGGCATCTCTCCCCACGCCCGCACTGAAGATAATGATGTATTAAGAAATCCGCGCGCGCCCGAATCTGCCCCCCGGATAGCCTCCAAACCCCGCGTAACTATAGCCAACGTTACTCACGCTTACCGCCAGGGTGTTAATGAACGCTACACGTTTGAAAATTTCGTAGTCGGAGCCAGCAACGAAATGGCCTATGCCGCTTGCCAGGCCATAACCACCGAGCCCGGCTCCAAATATAACCCTTTGTTTATCTACGGTGGTGTCGGCATCGGTAAAACTCACCTTATTCAGGCTGTAGGTAACGCTATTTTGGCGGCTAAACCTTCGGCCCGGATAGTCTATGCCTCTACCGAGCAATTTGTACAGGAGTTTGTTGATGCCTTGCGCTTCAAGAAAAATACCTCTACGTTCGCCAGTTTTTATCGGGGAGCCGATGTCCTGATAGTCGACGACGTCCAGTTT
>JBBDZV010000065.1:0-21231 GCA_040900005.1 Saccharimonadales bacterium (SeqCode) | reverse complement strand
GGCGGCGCTTCATAGTCAATAAGACAGTTTTAGAGCCGCGCCCGGAATCCGAGGACATAATCTCCCTCCTCACATCTCTGAACTTAACAGGTACTCCCACGATTGTGGATATTGGGACTGGGAGTGGAGCGCTAGCTATTAGTGCCAAACTGGAAATCCCCAAAGCCACACTTCTGGCGACTGACATTGACCCCAAATGCCTCAAAGTAGCTAAGGCTAACGCCCAAATGCATAAGGCGGAGGTCATGTTTTATAAAGGGGACCTGCTCGCGGCCGCTCCTTCCCGGATTATAGATATTATTATGGCTAACCTCCCCTACGTACCTGACTCTCATAAAATCAACCGGGCGGCCGCAATGGAGCCAAGGACCGCCATCTTTGGCGGCTCTGATGGCTTGGAGATTTATAGACGTCTATTTTCCGGCCTACCAACCAGCAAGCCAGGCTGCATATTGACAGAGTCCCTGCCGCCCCAGCACCGAAAATTGGCGTCCATTGCCAAATCGGCCAATTACCGACTGATGAAGACCGAGGGATTCATCCAGCTGTTCGTTCCTACTCCCTAAACTTCGGGGGCTTCTTCAAGAGTGACTTTCACGTTAAGGTGTTTATCACCCCGCATGACGGTCAGAGTTACCGTATCCCCGACTTTGTACCTGTATAAAACATTCGTCAGGTTGGTCTTATCGTCAATTACTGTATTGTTTACTTTTGTAATCACGTCGCCTTCACGGACGCCCGCTTTGGCAGCTGGGCTGCCGGACAGTACTGCGGAAGAACCTCCCTCAGAAGGAATGACATAGGCTCCGCGCTTAACGCTAAGCTTATACTGGGCGGCCAGGTCATCGGTTAGGGAGACATAACGCACGCCCAAGTACGGCTGTAGTAAGGTACCGGTAGACAAAACACTGCTAACAAGCCCTTTTACGTCATTGACCGGTATAGCGAAGCCGATGTTCTGGGCGCCAGACGCCACTGCGGTGTTGATACCTATCACTTCGCCGTTCATATTGACCAGCGGGCCGCCAGAATTACCCTGGTTGATAGCGGCGTCGGTTTGAAAAAGGTCCGTTAGATTCTCTATGTCCGTGCCCGAACTGCCGGCCGCAGTTACGTCACGCCCGTAACCGGAAATGATGCCGCTGGTAACGGTGTTTTGGAACTGGCCAAGAGCGTTACCGATAGCAATAACCCTTTCACCGACCTTAATCTTGGAAGAGTCTCCCAGATTGGCTACCGTCAGTTTGCGCCCGCGGGTATCCTTAACCTTCAGAAATGCCGCGTCAATAGGAGTGTTGGAGCTGGTGCGTCCGATAACACCTACATTTTCATACTCTGTACCGTCGGCCAGGGTAACACTGACGCTGGTGGTTCCCTCCGGTATTACGTGCCGATTGGTGACGATAACCCCACTAGAGCTAATAATAAAACCAGTTCCGGCACTTTGCTGTCGAAGCTTACGAGCAAACCCAAACACGTCTTGAGCGGTTACTTCACTCTCCACATTTATAGACACCACACTTGGCCCAACCTTATCTACCAGGCTGGCGATAAGCTCGCTCTCGCTGGAGACATACTGCTGGCGGGCCGCTGTACTTAAAGGTGCATCGACGTTAACACCTGCATACAAGAGGCCGCCCAAGAACCCCCCGCCGATTCCCAGAATCAGACAGGCTAGGATGAGCGGTAGTCGTTGCCTTAGCCTAAAGCTTCCGGCGGGCATAACCGGTCGCCTGAAAGGCCCTCGGTGAAGCCGGGAGTCTTTTTCCGAATTAACAATAGTGTTTTTAAACATCAAAGGCCCTCTTTATATTATCGTGGTTTTGCACGATCGTGTAGCTACAGCGCAGCTAGACGGTCGCCCCGGTCCAATCAGACAAAGCTACGATAACTAGCAGGATGGCGCCCATTATGGTTAGTAACTGGCGCTCCATAATCTTGGTCAAGCGGTCGCTGGCATCCAGGTAATAAAGGGCGGCTAGGCTGTACCCGACAGTAGTAAGAATCATTATTATCTGGGCAACCGAGCCAAAGAAAAGCAGCCAGTGCCCGAGAACGAATGCTAAAGATGCCGAAAAATAAGCCCAGACATGCGCTATAAGCGGCGTGTGTGTCTCTTCAAAGCTGGTTAAAAAATGCCGAGCGGATATATATGTAACCACCCAAGTCCCAGCTACTAAAAGAGGTAGCGAAGTATCACCGAATTTCAGATAAAGGACTGCCAACCCCAACAACTGACCTATCATAGCTTGAGCTGAAACGCTCAAGACATCGTAGCGCGGTTTAAGCCAGATCAACCAGGCCGCATATAACCCCATCCAGAAAAGCTGCCACCATTGCACTGAAGTGTTGGCCATAAACAATACCAGAGCAATAGCTACAATGATATCTACCCCGTTAGCTGTTATATGGGCTGTCCAATAGCGGGGACGAACTGCAAACATCCGCCACTTGCTTAATAAAATCAGCAAAATTGCTAGAAAAACAAAATCAATCCGTACCAGAACATAAGCCAGTACCGGCAGCAAGACATTAAAAGCTATGTGGATTGCGTGGGAAAATCCGCGAATCGGTTTAATCTTAGCGGGAAGAATAGCCCTCATGCTCTATACCCTCTGTTGGCGAGCGTTATTGTGGCGGAGAGCGGACCGCGTATCAGGTGAGGAAGCAGATCTAAAGGGTATATTGACGAACGGCATGCATCGGCAGAGCCCGCTACAATAAGGGGTTAGACCAGTGTGGGATGGGGTATGAGGGCTACTTAACATCTTTACCTAGAATTATAACAAAATCAGTACCAACCGGCGGTGTGATACCCGACCCGCTAGGCAGTTGACCAGAAGTTGCGACTTTAAAGCGCTGCTGCAGATAGTGTTTGGTGTATCGATCAGCGCCGCCTGTTAAATCCACTACGATGGTTTTGAGAGGGTTAGTCTGAGTCGGTGTATTGCCAACTGCCGTTACGTTATAGCCAAACGATTTAAGTTCGGTGGATTTGGAAGTAGCCAAACCGGCTGTGCTGGTGGCATTGTAGACGGCAACCTGGGAATTTTCCTTGGCCAGATAACTATCCCTTAAGGAGTTACGGACAAAGTTCTGCATTGAGCTATAGTCGTACAATCCATCTTTGGGCCTAACTATAGACAGGCCGGCAAGGTTTGCGGTGGTCAGTAAATCGTTAGGCGGTTTAACCATATCCAAGGAACTGATATCAGCCGAAGGTATATCGGCCATAATTGAATATAAGCGTGTAATGCCTTCAAGGCTGAAGTCTGTATAAATATTTTTGCCTAAGGCGGAAAGGAATTGAGTTATTTTTACGGGGTTGCCGAAAGTCCCTAGTGACAGAGTTTTTTCTTTCAGGGCCACCAATACTAGCCGCTGGCGTTCGGCGCGGGCAAAGTCACTGCTGGTCTGGCGCGATTTGACATACAAAAGAGCCGTTTTGCCGTTAAAAGTCTGAGGACCCTTTTTGGCAATGACCGAATTGTAGTTGTTTTCCCAGGCGATAGTTGGGTCATATAACTGTTCCGGTACATCTACGGTCACACCCCCGACAGCGTTCACGAGCTGTCTGAAGGCGGTGAAGTCCATCACCGCGTGGTAGTGGATAGGTATGCCCAGTACCGGTTCAAGAGTCTTATCCAGAAGATCAAGGGCGTCTTCTTGTTTCCCAGCCTCATTTTTAGCTGTAGATTTCTGCTTTCCGTAAGCATAAGCCGCATTTATCTTCTGGCTTCCGTTGCCCGGTATTCTTACCCAAAGGTCCCTGGGGATACTCAGCAGAGCCGCCTTATTATTGATAGGGTCTATGCTAGCCAGCAGGATAGTGTCGGTTAAATCAGCCCCGCTATGGCCTTCGCCGCCCTCCCCTAGTATCAAAACATTTACCCGGCAGTCGCCTTCACGCTTTAGCTGGCTTAAATCTTTACACTCAGCCAGGGCCGGAGCCGCTCCTCCACCCCTGAAAAGATTCTTTTGAGCCATATAAAATTTATACCCAAAGAACCCGCCACCAATAAGCAATAGGGCCGCTAAGCTTAGCAGGCTGCGTTTTAAGGCTTTACGAACCTTAGGGTGCCCGCCAAACATGTGCCGCTTCTTTTTCTTTATGTCAGTAGGGTCCAACACGATGGGTTCATCCAAAAGAGCATCCTCTTCGGCCTCCGGAATTTGCCCCAGAGTCCCCGAGCTTTGGCGAGTGCGGTGAAAGCCATCGGCCCGAGGCGTCAAATCACCGAGACTGGATACTTGCTGTTCCTTTTTTAGGCTATAAGCTCTACTTATCGGAATTCCTAACCGCCGCCCGCCGGCCACAATTCCATCTATCGAGACAGGCCGATTTTTAGGCCCTTTTAACTTCTTATCTTTGTTCATTACCTAGCGTCTAGTATACCATCAGTTATCTAAGTTGCTTATCCTTAAAGAGGGCAAAAGCCTTGCCCCGCACCAAATCCTGAGCTTAAGTAGTCTGCAATCAGATTACGGAGCGTCAAGACTTTGGTACCGGGGTTATGCATATCTTATGATTACAAGTTATAATGATACCCGACTTTATGAAATTTAGGAAAAAAGGCCTACAGCCTGTCGACCAGCGCTACAAACAACGTAAATCTTTCTTTTTAAACGTTCTGTTATTTTTGGGCATTATTCTTTTTCTAAACACCTTTGTTGTCCGTTCCTATGCAGTAGAAGGCGCAAGTATGGTTCCCAGCCTTCAAAATGGCGACCGTCTGATAGTCAATAAGGTTCCCCGCACCTGGGCGAAGTTGATGAGCGACAATTATATTCCGGGTCGTGGAGATATTATCGTTTTTAACCAAGGAGGAATACCCGGCTCTACCAAAGAAAAACAGCTGATCAAAAGAGTTATAGGTCTGCCCGGCGAAAGGGTTACTATCAAAAATGGCTTCGTAACGATTTATAACAACGACTACCCCGATGGTTTTGACCCGGATATATCAGCCGGTTATCAAACCCGCCTGTCCTCATTAGCCGATCCTATTGACGTAACACTCAAAGATTCACAGTTATACGTATTGGGCGACAATCGTACTAACTCAGAAGATTCGCGCTATTTCGGACCGGTACACTCTGACAAGATTGTCGGCAAACTGTCTTTTCGCTTATTGCCCCTTGGCGAAGCCAAACGATTTTAAATATTTAATTTGAGCTGTTTTTGTACTCGTAACTAGTTAAACTTATCGATTATTCTTTGTAGGTCGTCTTCAGAATTATACTGAATAATTAATTGGCCGCCATTAGCTGTG
Organism: Saccharimonadales bacterium (SeqCode); assembly: GCA_040900005.1. GTDB lineage: Bacteria > Patescibacteriota > Saccharimonadia > Saccharimonadales > UBA10212 > JBBDZV01. The sequence continues at coordinate 15,961 of JBBDZV010000065.1, read as the reverse complement.
TGCCTTAATTTAACCGAAGCACCAAGCTTCTCCCCTAATTGCTTGGTGAGCTCGGTTTCACTAGCAGTCGCCGTACGGGCTTTAACGGTGCTAGCACCCTTCTTGGCCGCGTTGGCGAACTGTTCAGCCTGCCTTACCGTCCAGCCATTGTCTAAAATACTACGTAATAATTCCTCTTGCTGCTGTACCTGGTCTTTGATGGCCAAGATGGCTCGAGCATGGCCTTCGCTGATTTTACCTTCGGCTAAAGCTTGCCGAGCGGAATCCGGTAGTTGTAGGAGTCGGGTAAGGTTGCTCAAGGTGCTGGGCGCCTTGCCGAGCTTTTCAGCAATTTGATCTAAAGCTAAATTAAATTGATGTTGTAGACGATACACTGATAATGCCTGGTCAAGTGGCGATAGGTCAACTCGTTGAATATTTTCAATCAAGGCTAGCTCTACTTCTTCTAATTCCTTTAACGAGCGAATGATAACCGGTATGTGAGTCAGGTTAGCGGCCTTGGCTGCCCGCCATCGACGCTCTCCGGCCACTATCCGGTAGCCCTTACCAACACTTTCGCGTACAACTATGATGGGTTGGAGTACCCCGTGACGGGTAATAGAGGCTGTTAATTCTTTATGCGGGCCTTCATTAAATTCCCTCCTAGGCTGATCCGGATTAGACACAATATCAGTTATGAGTAGTTTTTGTACCCTATTTTTGTCTTCTTCTAAAATGGAGCTGTCCAGATTGGTAGGGATTAGTACATCAAAACCTCTGCCTAATGATTGTCGTGCCGCCATACTCAGTAATTTCCTTTCATTGCTTAGTATACCTCAAGATCCTAGCCATATAGTTTCTTTTCAAGTTCACGAGCCAAAGCTTTATAGGCTCTCGCCCCCTTACTCCACTTATCATGCTCAACAATGGTTTTGCCAAAACTGGGCGCTTCGGCTAGTCGTACGTTTCGCGGAATAATGGTTTGGAAAAGTTTCTCGCCGAAGTGCTGGGCCAGTTCAGCCTTAACCTGTTCTGATAAGGAGTTGCGGTTATCGTAAAGGGTGACCACAACCCCCAAGAGATTAAGCGAAGGGTTCAGCGCCTGCTGGACTTGTTGTATAACGGATAATAGTTGGCTTAGCCCTTCCAAAGCATAGTATTCAGCTTGTACCGGTATTAGTACGTCCGTAGCTGCCGTTAAACCATTGACCGTCAGTAATCCCAGAGATGGTGGACAGTCTATTAATATGTAGTCGTAGTTTAGCCCGGCAAGAATCTTAGATAATTTGTGTTCGCGGTGGATTTCGGCCACGAGCTCTACTTCAGCGCCTGCCAAGTTAGCGTTAGAGGGCAGCAAAAACAGATTTTTGATATTTGTCTTATGGATGGCCTTAGCCGCCTCGGCACGCGAAAACACTACGTCGTACAATGTTGCGCTCAGTTTATGTTTATCTACGCCCAGCCCGCTAGTACTGTTGCCTTGTGGATCCAGATCGACTACCAAGACGGAGCGTCCGGCCTTAGCCAGATAACCCGCCAGATTAATAGCCGTGGTGGTTTTACCGACCCCGCCCTTTTGGTTTAATACCGCGATTATATGTGCCAATTGTTTATATTCCTCTTGTGATTAAAGACTACCATCAATAAGCCTAGGAGTAAATCCCTCTGTTCGGGCAATCAGCAACTGTTAACCCCTGTCCAATACCACACTATTTACTCGACCGAGTAAATAGTGTGGTATTGTAAGCTAGTGAGAAGTCCAAGACGCAAAAGCGCATTAGTTTTTGTTCTCAAAGCCTTGTTGCCCTACAGCAAAGAGAATCTAATCCTTAGCTTTAGACCAAACCGATTCTTTAACGAGCTGGAAAAAACATCGGGCTATAGCCAGAAGACGTTACGAGAAACATCAAGACGAGCCCAGCACCAGGGTTTAATTGAAATAAAAGAAAAGAATTTACGTTTAACCGCCCTTGGTGAACGAACTGCTAGACCATATATTGCCAGTAGGTTAAAAGGTGGCGGTAAGTTAATGATAATTTTCGATATACCGGAGAACAGATCTGGCGCTAGGCAGCAGTTGAGGGCTTTGCTGATAAAATGGGATTTTAAGCAGGTCCAAAAAAGTGTTTGGATTACTGATTACGACCATAGGGATTCTATCAAATACGCCGTACGCGAACTACATCTGGAGGGCTGCGCCCGGCTCTACGAATGTGACCTGCTCTACCCCAGCTCTTGAAATTAAATATTCAAAACATCCCACAAAATATACCCGACCGGGTGATTTTTGTGGAATTTTTTATATGGTTATGGTGGGGTGAGGTTATAGAGTTTAGGTGGAAGGGTCGAAGTTGGATGAGGCATGGGAGAGTTAGCCATAGCCATAGCGTTAGCTGGCGCAGGTACAGTGGCCGGTGGCTCAGGCGTAAATACCTGGCCGGGGGTGTGAGGGTTCTTGTTAGACACTGCAGGTAAATTAACCATTACAGCATCCCCTCTTTAGGTTTCTTGTAACTTGAGAAAACGACCGGCAGGCTGAAAAGCCCCCTGCGGGCTTTCGGTGCCTAAAGTCGCCTGGATAGATATATCTTTTTGGAATGAAAGCGTGGCCCGCTGATAACGTTTACGGCAGCGATCGGAGCAAGTCTTAGCATCACTCCTACCTCTGAATAGGATGTGGCAAGAAGGACACAATTTAGTTTTTTTTCGAGCCATCCCGGTTAGACCCCCGCTCCGTGACGAATTTCTACTGAAACCCTGGGTCTAACGGGATAGGCCACGTTAAAAGCCTGAACCCCGTTAGAGACCCGATTTGCTTTATAACAAATTGATAGAATTTGATAATTCTTGCCTCTAAGGGGATTAGAGCTAGTTTTTAGCGTGCTACTTTTAATCGTGGCCATTTTCCGTGCTCCGTACCAAAGCCTGAAACGACAAGAAGGAGAATATCCCTAATTGGAGCAACAAGTCTTTGGTGTGGGGTCTTTTTCCTTTTGGTTTTTAATTTGTCTTTTTTGTTAGCTTTTTAAGCTGTTTTTATTATTAAGCATAAGCCGGACACAGTCAAGGTGAAAAAATATGACAAAGATACTGTTAATGTCCCGCTTTGGACCACTAACACCTTAAAAAATAAAAAAGCACCCTGTCGGGACTTTAGATAATTTGTGAATAAATTTTTTTATTACTTTGGGTGGCCAAAGTAACCAAAGCCACCGGGCTGCATCGTCCCGGATGATGCCCGGACCCCTTGAGATCAAGTACTTTGGACTCAAGAAAACAGATGAGCTATATATTCAGACATCTGATAAAACTGAAGTGACCGAATGGTGAGAAATCAGCAGAACCGAGGCATGTCTGATAGACGAGCTCCGAAGGAGCGATTCCGCAGGTTCACTTATTTTGAATAGTGAGTGAACATCAGCCTTTTATCAGCGTCTGAGAGCTTTTTACCTACTTTTGGCACCAAAAGTAGGATTAGATAATTTTGGTAATTTTTATTTGAGTGTGGCGCTGACGATGGCCACGGGTTTTATGAACCCTTTTTTTAGCCTTATAGCGGATAGCCGTAACCTTATCGGCCTTTACTACTTGCTCGGTGACTTCTGCTGTTACTTTTACCCCTGTTACTAACGGTGCACCGATGCTGATTTTGTCGCCGTCAATCACCAGCAAAGCGTCAAAGTTGACTGTTTTGCTTACAGGCAGCAGCTCGACCTCTAGCTCCTGGCCTTCGGTCACAATGTATTGTTTGCCTCCAGTGGCAATTACGGCTTTTTTCATAAGTCAAATTAGAGCTTAACAGATACGGCCGCCCCTGTAAACCTTTTAGGTGCGGCTTAGGGATAGAGTGACCGGCTGGCCCTCTAGTTTGGCTTCTTCGGTATACTCTACCCCTTCTCCCTCGGTTAGTTCAGCTGTCGTTAAAGTCTCGCTATGAACGGTGTCTTTGAACCTCTGGTAGGCCTCTTTTACCTCTGAGGATTCCGAGGTTACCCCCAGTTTTATTCTGTCTTCTACGTTAAAACCGGCGTTTTTACGAGCATTTTGGATCTGTCGGGTCAGCTCCCGGGCCACTCCTTCGGCTTTCAGTTCAGAAGTAAGTTCTGTGTTAAGAGTGAGGGGTTTTTCATCTGCGGCCCACCTTACTTCTTTGACATTTAGCTCATCAGCGATAATTTCATTAAACTCTTCCCTGTTATCGGTGTCGAGAGCCAAGGTAACCAAAGATAGCGGCTGTCTTACCTTGATGCCAGCCGAGGCTCTTTGGGATAAGCCTTCGGTTATTAACCCCCGAACCATTGTCATATTATCTAGCAATTTATGGCTAGCACTATCCGGCTCTTTTACCTCTGGCCAATCGCTTAGGTGCACGGAGGTGGACACCTCCGTCCCCTTCACTAATTCACGCCATATGTAATCGGCCAGGAACGGTGCGAAGGGCGCCAGGAGCTGACTTATCCTTAGCAATGTGTAATGTAGGGTTTCATAAGCGTTTTGCTTATCGGTGTCGTCTTCGCTCTTCCAGAAGCGGCGCCGTGAGCGACGGACAAACCAGTTAGAAGCATCATCTAACAGATCGGCAATAGGTCGGGTAGCTCTATCCAGTCGGTAGTTTTCCATGCCATCTGTTACTTCTGAAATTGCCCTGTTAAGCCGAGCTAACATCCACTGGTCCAACAGATTATCGCTTTTAGGTTCTACCAAGGGTGTTTTGGGCTGCCACTTATCTACATCGGCATATAGACGGTAAAAAGAGTACATATTATTGAAAGTCATAAATACCTTACGTTGGACGTCGCGCAGAAAATCCACGGAAAATCTAGTATCTTCACCGTTCATCAAGGAGCTGGAAGCCATGAAAAAGCGCATCGTATCTACCCCATATTGATCGAAAACCTCGTTCATGGGAGCATAATTTTTCCTGCGTTTGCTTAGTTTTTCACCGTCGGCAGCCACAATCCAGCCACTACAGATGACGTTTTTATATGCCGGTTTATCAAATAGGGCTGTTGCCAGGACGTGCAAGGTGTAAAACCAGCCGCGGGTCTGGTCTATGGCTTCGGCTACGAAGTCTGCCGGGAACTTCTTCTCCCACTTTTCTTTGTTTTCAAAGGGATAATGGTCCTGCGCATAAGGCATCGAGCCGGATTCAAACCAACAGTCCAAAACTTCTGGAATGCGTCGGGCGATTTTGCCCGAATCGGTCTTAATTTCAATGTCATCCACATATGGACGGTGTAAATCACTTATATTAGCGGGGTTAACCGCTCTTTTTTTAAGCTCTGCTACCGACCCTATAACGACTATTTCTCCGTCATCAGTCACCCATATAGGCATCGGGGCTCCCCAGAAACGATTGCGGCTAATAGCCCAGTCGCGGGCGTTTTCCAACCATTTACCGAAACGACCGTCTCTGATGTGCTCTGGAACCCACTTTACCTGTTTGTTGTTAGCTATTAACTGCTGGCTGAGCTGAGTTACCTTAACTTGCCACGTGTCGGTGGCGTAATAAAGAAGTGGTGTATCACAGCGCCAACAAAAGGGATAGGTGTGCTTAATGGTTTCGGTGGCGTAGACCAGGCCTTTTTGGGTTAAATAAGCGATTATGGGCTCGTCAGCCTCTTTGAAAAACAGCCCGGCAAAATCATCTGGTAGGCCGATATCTCTTTTGACATGGCCTTCCTCATCAACAGTAATAAATATGGGCAGTCCCAGTGTTTTACCCAGCTCCAAATCGTCTTCACCAAACGCCGGCGCTACGTGCAGCAGGCCCGAACCGTCGTCAATACTTACGAAGTCGGCGTCCCAAACCTTGTATAGTTTCTCGGCGCCTGTTTCCTGCGCGACGTTTTTTATCTTGAAAAGCGGTTCGTACTCCAGCCCCACCAGTTCCTTGCCGCTAACTTCTTTGACGATATGGTAGTTTTCCTCGTTCATGGCCGTCAGACGCTCCCGGGTAAAGACCAGCGTTTCCGGCTGACCGTCGTCGTTGGCCAGACGGACGAAGACATATTTGGCATCCGGCTTGACCGCTACGGCGGCGTTGCCCGGCAAGCTCCACGGGGTTGTTGTCCAACCCACCAGATAGGCGTCTTGGTCTTTGAGTTTGAATTTAACGTAGAGGCTGGGGTCGGAAATATCGTCCTGGTAGCCTTGATTAAGCTCAAAGTTGGAAAGCGGCGTGGCACAACGCGGACAATAGGGAGCGGAGCGAAAATCCCTATATATGAGCCCTTTATCATAAATGGTTTTAAAGACCCACCAGACGCTTTCTATGTAGCTCTCATCCATAGTAGCGTAGGTGTTATCGTAGTCTGCCCAGCGCCCCACTCGGCGGAACATCTTGTCCCAAATGTCTTTATAACGAAATACCGAGGCTCGGCAGTCTTGGTTGAACTTATCGATGCCGTACTCAATTATGTCCTTTTTACCCTTAAATCCGTGCTGCTTCTCTACTTCAAACTCTACCGGCAAGCCATGGGTGTCCCAACCGACGCGTCGCGGAACGTAAAATCCACGCATTGTCTTATAACGAGTCATCGTATCCTTGATGGTGGTCTGCTCCAGGTGCCCATAGTGGGGCATGCCGTTGGCAAAAGGCGGACCGTCATAGAAATTAAATAACGGCCCATTTTGCCGGTTCTTTAAGCTCTTTTCAAACGTCTTTTCTTTTTCCCAGGTATCAAGAATTTTTTCTTCAACCTCGGCCAGAAAATGTTTTTTGGGATTATCACTTGCCATAAGTTTTAATTGTAGCGGAAAAGACTCCCAAAAAACAGTGGTCAGAAGTGGTCAAACTCTAACTAAAACCCACAATAATTAACCGACCGAGTAATTATTGTGGGTTTTGAAATATGTGAGCGGGGAGAGTGTTCGGGAAAATTTGAGCGAGCTGGTTTTAAAGAGCCTCGATAGTCAAAGCTGATCAGGCGTGGACAAAGGCATCGACTTCGTTCATTAGCGGCAAGGTCTCTCCTTGCCAAAGCTGCTGCAGTCCCCCTTCGTTGGTTATTACCAAGATGGCAGGGTAGCGAGTAATGTCATAAAGCCGGGCCATATCACTGCCCTTCATTGTCTCCAAACTGATTAGCTCCACCTTACGGTCCGGATGCCGAATATGGTAATCCCGAACATAATCTAAGACCTTTCCCTCGTGTTCACTTTTGGGATGGTACAAAATCACAATCCTCATACTCTCAGTTTATAGTTTAAAGTTTTTAGTTGCTAGCCTATAAGCTGCAATCTAACCACTATGAACTAGTCTAGCTGCAGCCCGTCGTGGAGCCACAGGCACTGCAGACATAGCAGCTGCCGGCTCGTTGGGTCTGATTGCCGCAGTTATAGCAAAACGGCGCCGTGGAGTCGTTATGGGGCTGTTTCGGAGCTTTGGCGGTCTCTTTAGGCTCCTCTTCTTCTGGCTCCGACGGCATTGCAGCCGTACTGGCGGTAACCACACCCATCTTGGCTACCGGCTCGGGCATTTCGAGAGTTGGTTCGGATTCATCCGCCGTTATAGTCCCGACTTCCTGGGCTATCTCGGTCTCTTGGGGCGGTGAAGCCGCCAACAGACTGGTCTGGCTTTCGGGCATATCCTCAAAATTGGCCAGGCCTAGCTCTAGCCGGTCGTCAAACGACAGATAAGTGAGAGCCAATCGACGGAATATGTAGTCAATGATGGAAGAAGCGGTCCTAATTTCCGGATCATCGGTAATGCCCGATGGCGGGAAGCTCATATGACTGAAGTTCCGAACGTAAGCTTTGAGCGGCACTCCCCACTGCAAACCATAGCTGATACTGATAGCGAAGGCATCAATTAGGCCCCGCAGAGTCGAGCCGTGCTTGCTAGTGCTGATAAACAGTTCTCCTGGTGTTCCGTCTTCGTATTCGCCAACCGTAAAAAAACCACGGCTATCGGCAACTTTGAAACTGAAGGTTTTGGAATTGCGAATTTTGGGAAGTTCTCGGCGTACGGGAGTCCGGACCAGCACGGAGTCAGTAAAAGACTGGGTGGCGATAGCCGCAGTAGCGGCCAAAGGCTGGGTGACGGCCCCGTCTTTCTTGGCCATAGACAGAGGCTGAGCAACCTTACAGTTGTCGCGATAGATGGCAACGGCTTTTAGGCCCTTCTTCCAGGCGTCAATGTGCAGCTGCTCGACTTCTTCTACGGTAACTTCCTCTGGCATATTGACAGTTTTACTGATGGCCCCCGATAAAAACGGCTGGACGGCACCCATCATCTTCACGTGTCCCAGGTAATGGATGGCATTATCACCCATAGAGCAGGCAAAGACATTCAGGTGCTCGTCTTTTAGACGGGGCGCACCGATTATGGTTTTTTCAATGTCAATGTAGCTGACGATGTCTTCAATTTCTCCGCGGTTATAGCCTAAAGCCTCTAACGCCCGCGGCACAGTCTGGTTGACGATACTCATAGTACCGCCACCGACCAGTTTTTTGACTTTTACCAGCCCCAAATCTGGTTCAATACCAGTGGTGTCGCAGTCCATCATCAAGCCGATGGTACCGGTGGGCGCTAAGACGGTGGCTTGGCTGTTGCGCACACCGTGCAGTCCGGCTAGCTCTACGGCCTCGTCCCAGGTAGCCGCGGCGGCGCTAAGCAGGTCTTCAGACACAAAGGCGGCGTCTATCTTATCCACTTCGTCACGGTGCATTTTGAGCACTTTGTTCATGGCTTCCCGGTCTTTATGGTAGCCCGTAAAGGGCCCAACGCGCTTGGCCATCTTGGCACTGGTAACGTAAGCGTGACCAGTCATTAGGGCCGTGATGGCGGCGGCTTGGGCGCGGCCTTCATCAGAATCATAAGCCAGCCCTTGGGCCATCAAAAGCGCCCCTAGATTAGCGTAGCCAAGCCCCAGCTCGCGGTAAGCTCGGGCGTTTTTAGCAATGTTTTTAGTGGGATATTCCGAGTAGCCCACCAGAATTTCCTGGGCCGTGAACATCAGCTCTACAGTGTGCTTGAACGATTCGATGTCAAAGCTGTGGTCGTCGTTCAGATATCTAAGCAGATTGATGGAAGCTAGATTGCAGGCTGAATCATCTAGGTGCATATACTCACTGCAGGGATTGGAAGCGTTGATTCGGCCAGCATTTGGTGCAGTATGCCAGCGATTGATAGTGGTATCGAACTGCATGCCGGGGTCAGCGCATTCCCACGCCGCTTCGGCGATTTGGCGAAAGATGGCGCGGGCTTTGGTGGTATAAACAGTTTTGCCGGTGGTTACAGCTGTGAGGTTCCAGTCGGCGTCATTTTCGACGGCCTGCATAAACTCGTCGGTTACCCGTACGGAATTGTTGGCGTTCTGATACTGAACGCTGTAGGAGTCCTTACCATCCAGGGTCATATCAAAGCCGGCTTGCTCTAAGACGCGGGCTTTGCGCTCTTCCAGGGCTTTGCACCAAATAAAGTCTTCTACATCGGGATGATCAACATTTAATATGACCATTTTGGCAGCCCGGCGGGTCTTGCCGCCGCTTTTAATAGCCCCCGCGCTGGCATCGGCGCCTCGCATGAATGATAGCGGTCCGGAAGCCGTTCCAGCACTTTTGCCGAGGCGCTCCCGAGAGGACCTGAGCGTGCTAACGTTGATTCCGGATCCGGAACCACCTTTAAAAATCATGCCTTCTTCTTTGTACCAATTTAGGATGGCCGGCATGGTGTCCTCTACTGCCAGAATGAAGCAGGCACTGGCCTGCTGAGAGCGTTCGGTTACACCGATATTGAACCAAACCGGCGAATTAAAGGAAGCCCGTTGGGTAGCCAGAATATATTTGAGCTCTTCGCGGAAATCTTCGGCTTCGACCTGCGAATCGAAGTAACCCTCACTCACTCCTTGGCGCGTAATAGTGTCTACCACCCGGTCAATCAAATGCTTTAAAGAGCTTTCGCGGCCCTTTGAGCCGGGAGTACCAGTGAAATATTTCTGAGCCACGATATTGATGGCGTTAAGCGACCAGCCTTCCGGAAAATCCACATCTTTTTGCTCAAATACCGCTTTGGTGGTCATAGGATTAGTGATGAGCGAGTCCCGTTTTACCCACTTTAATAAATCATATCCTTTCTTTCCACTTTGCGTGAAAAGTCTTTTAACCCCACTTTGTGATCTTACCGCCATTTCGTCCCTCTCTTTAGTTTTTTACTTTTTAAAAGTTTTTATCTTACGAGCTAGCTGGCTCTGGCTAAAAATAAATTTAGGCCGGACCACCCTACTCTCCTCGGTTGACATTTCTCATAATAGTACGATGTTCAGGCCAAAGCAATATGCTTTGTTATTTTTGGCTCGCTGCTTTGTTTTTAGCTTTGGGTTTAAGAGGTTTTGCCCGTCCATTGTCGGCCGCTTTGTCTTCGCGCATCCTCGACAACTCCCGTTCGAAACCGGTAATGTCGCGGAACTTGCGGTAAACACTAGCAAAGCGCACATAGGCTACTTCTGAGAGTCTGGGTAGGCCGGCCATAACCAGCTCACCGATATCGGTACTGGAAACTTCCGGTTCACCGCGGCCATAAAGCTCACGCTCAATACCAGCCACGAAGCTCTCTAGCTGAAGATTGGTTACCGGTGTCTTTTCGCAGGATTGGCGCAGACCCGTCAGCAGCTTTTCGCGGCTGAACAGCTGCCTGGTACCGTCTCGCTTGACCACAACTAGGCTAGGTCGTTCTAGACGTTCATAGGTCGTGAACCTATAGCCGCACTTTCTGCACTCACGACGACGACGGATAGCATCATTATCAGCCACGTCGCGGGATTCTATTACCTTGTTGTCAGTTGATTGACAGTGGTGACACTTCACGGATGACCCCTTAATTTAAGCTTAACTTTAAAGTGCTATCACTACATCTAGTGTTGGTGAACCCTATAGTAACCCCACGTGTAGCGCTTATGCAAGTAATTTCTGGTGTACTTTTAACAAGATTTAAGGCCATATAACTCCTTAGTTCTTTTTCTTACCAGATGAACTTTTGGGTGAAGACTTTTCTTTGGCGGCTGGCCGGGGCTCTTGGGGTGTGATTTCTTCCGGTTCCTCGGTAATTTCTTCTTCAGACTCCTTGGTGACCCGTTTCTTTAGACGGCGCAGAAACGAAGGCTTATCAAGCTCATCATCAGAATGCTCCGGCGAACTTTGGTTTTCTTCGTCCGGCAAGGCCCATATATTGGGAGTTTCGTCGTTATGAAAATCATGGGCGTCAGCGGTTTGATTATCTAAATTCATATCTAGATTATTCATAGTTGCATCGTCTATCCGGTGGTCTAGGGAATGGGAGGCTGCCGGTTCATCTTCGACTTGCCGGATAAGCTCGGCGGTTTTGTTATCGCGGCTAGCGTAGTAAGACGCGTCAAAGCCGGTGGCAACTACGGTCACGATAACCTCTCCCTCCAGCTCCGGATTTATGGTGGCTCCGAAAATGATATTGGCTTCCGGATCAGCGGCCGCTGTAATAGTCTCGGCTACCGTATTTATCTCGTGCATGGCCATATCATGGCCCCCAATGACGTTGAACAAAATACCTCGAGCACCGTCAATCGAAACTTCCAGCAGTGGCGAAGATATGGCCTGTTGAGCGGCATCTACAGCTCGATTCTCGCCATTAGCCCGTCCGATACCCATTAGCGCCGACCCAGCATTGCTCATAACGGTTTTAACATCGGCGAAGTCCAGATTAATCAGTCCATGGACCGTAATCAGGTCGGAAATACCCTGCACCCCTTGGCGTAAAACGTCGTCGGCAACCTTAAAGGCTTCTAGCAGTGGGGTTCGGCGATCAATGGTTTGCAAAAGTCGGTCGTTAGGAATAGTAATTAGTGTATCGACATTCTTGCGCAGTTTTTCAATTGCCGTATCGGCATTGCGGCGGCGTTTCTCACCTTCAAAGGCGAATGGTTTGGTAGCAAAACCGATGACTAGGGCGGCATTGTCACGAGCTACTTTAGCTACCACGTGCCCGGCACCGCTGCCGGTGCCACCGCCGGCACCGAGAGTAATAAAGACCATGTCAGCACCTTTAATGGCTTTTTCCACCTGTTCCATGGATTCCTCGACGGCTTTTTGGCCCAGCTCAGGATCGGCTCCGGCCCCAAGCCCGCGAGTTACCTGGTTGCCGATATGAATTTTTTGGTCAGCCTTAGAATGGTGTAGAGCCTGGGCGTCAGTGTTGATGGCTACGAATTCTACGCCGGTGATACCGGCTTCTACCATTCGGTTGATGGCAGCACCCCCAGCGCCCCCCACACCAACTACTTTTATTCTGGCAAAAGTTTCAATTGAAGGCTCAACCTGCGGCATAATCGACGATCCTCACTCCCTTATAAGTTGGAACTTATGATACTTATATGAGTATACCGATATCCATATATGAATGCAATTATTGCTCAGCTCAACTCGTGCTAAGTGATGGTGAATAAAAAAATTGGACAGTTAGGCTTTAACGACGCTTAAATCGACGAGCAAGACGATCCAATGAAACATTAACAGATGAGAATAAACCGCTATTACCGTCCATGAAGGTTACGTTTTGACCCGGGCCAAGAAACATATCTAGTAGCATCAGCCCGACAGCCGGTGCAAATACCTGCTCATCCAGCCCGTCAACAACCCGCCCGATATGCTTCCAGCTACCGACTCGGGCTGGTAATTCTAAGGCCTCCTTTGTGAAATCTACCAGTCCAGGCAGTTTGGCGCTGCCGCCGGTCAGTACGATGCCGCCCGGGAGCTTGCGAGAGCGATGGATTTTTTTCAATTCTTTGTCGATATATTCAAGTATCTCGTCTACGCGTGCCTCAGCGATTATGCGCATCATTTCACGGTCAAACTTATGCTCTTCGCCGTTTTTCACAAAGCTGGTCTCGCCAGTAGAATTTTTGCTTAAAGAAGCGTGCTTAATTTTGACCAGCTCGGCAATATCTAAATCAGTCTTAAGTCCAATGGCCAGGTCATTAGTAATGTGGTTGCCGCCCATCGGAATTACGGCGATATGTTCTACCTCACCGTCTTCAATCACCACCAAGTTGGTAGTAGCTGCACCGATATCAACTACCGCTACCCCTGATTCTTTCTGCTTGCGGTCCAGGATGGCCTCAGCAGCGGCCAGGCTAGCAACCGTCCGGTGTGAGGCTCTAAGCTCCGCTTTATCTAAAACCTGTTCCAGGCTTTTTAAAGCCGGCGTGGAAGCTAATAATATATGGGTGTCTACTTCCAGGCGGACACCGTGCATGCCTACGGGATCCTTGATATTATCCTGTCCGTCTAAACGATAGTTTTTGGCAAAAACCTGGATGATATCTCTATTAGCCGGTAGCTGGACGATAGTCGCGGCTTCTTCTACCCGCATCCTGTCTTCCATGGTAATTTCGCGGTTCGGCGAGCTGATGGCAATCACCCCCTTGGAGTTAATGCCTTGAACGTGAGCACCGTTAACATTGACCGTAACGCTATTTATATCGCGTCCGGAAATCCGCTCGGCCTCACTTACGGCGTTTATGATGGCAGTGCTGACTTCCTCGGCGTGGGCTACGTTGCCTTTACGCATACCGGTGTTCTCGGACTGCGAAAAGCCGATAATCGTAGGGGTCGGCGAGTCCCCGCCCAGCTCACCGACAACACATCGTACAGCAGTAGTACCGATATCCAGGCCGACAAAATATGAGAATTTATCTTCAGACATGCGGCTACCGCCTTCCGGAAGACAACCTACGGTTTTCTTCCGGCGCTCCCTGTTGGAATAAATCCAACTTCCGCCAGTGGCGGAACCGGTCGCTGCTAACTTTCCCTTTTGGAATAATCATTTGATTTTTATTATATGCTTACCTGCTTGAAGTATACCGCTTACGGTCCATGCCTGGCAAGCTAGGGTGCTTTAGAGGCTAGTCAGGATTTCGGCGCTGTCATCGGTAATCAGAACGGTATGCTCAAAATGGGCGCCAACAGACCCATCTTGCATTACAACCGCCCAGCCGTCCTTAGCCGTAGTGACCCGCCAGTCTCCTAAAGAAGCCATGGGTTCGATAGCCACCGTCATACCGGCGTGAAGCACTGGCCCGGTGCCAGCTACACCGTAATTGGGGATATTGGGGCTCTCATGCACCGCATCCCCTACACCGTGTCCCACCAAATCCCTGATTATGCCGAGTTTTTCGCGGTCCAGAACCGATTGTACAGCGTTTGATATATCCCCTACACGCGTGCCGTCACCCCGCAGCGCCGCAATGCCGGCGTCTAGGGCTTTTTTGGTGCCCTCCAGCAGTCGTTTGACATCACCCGGAGGATTTTCCCCAGTATAGACAGTAATGGCGGCATCTACTATCAAGTTCCTGTATATAATGCCGCAATCTATGCCAATCACATCGCCCTTTTTTATAATCCGTTTGGGAGATGGTAAGCCGTGGACAATTTCATCATTTATAGAAGTACAGATGGCTTTAGGAAAGCCTTCGTGATTCAAAAAAGACGGGCGCCCGCCCAGAGATTTGATTTCTTTGGTAGCTATATCGTCAAGTTCCTGGGTGCTGACACCCGGGGCAACTCTCTGGCTTAAAATATCTAGAACCGTCGCTAGCATTTTACCCCCGATGCGCATGGACTCGATTTCAGCGAGGTTTTTGGGCCTCATAGCCTAGACTTTAACCCCAAGAACTGCGGTAATTTCATCGGCTACTCTATTTTGGGGCTGGCCGCCATCGATTTCATGGATTTTGATTCCGGCTTTTTTCAAGTAATCCAAGATTGGCTTAATAGTGTTTTGATATTCGTTAAACCGCTCGGCTATCGAGGTCTCTGTGTCGTCCGGGCGGTGCCGCGCCAACAGACGGCCCTTGGCTGTGCCAAAATCCGAAGATAAGTGGATGACGGCCGTGATGCTTAGCTGGTTATCCCTAGACTTGGCCACCCACCACTTAGCCTGAGTCATAGTTCGAGGACTTCCGTCTAATATAAATTCCTGGTTGCCATACTTTTTCACTTCTTTTTCCAGTAATGGTAGGAGTTTTTCATCCGGTACCATCTCACCGGCTAACATTTTTTGAGATTCTTCACCGCTCATGTGGGCCCGTAGCAAATCACCGACGCCCAACCGGGGACAGCTTAACTTTGCTGCCAAGATACCGGCCTGAGTACTTTTACCCGAGCCTGCTACCCCCATGAATATAATCATTGCAGGCTCCGTATCGCTTTGGCCTGCTTGCCGGCAGAGCCGCCAGCTCTGCCAAAGCTTTTGGCGTACTGCTTCGTTGACTGCTGCGGTGCTCCCTCACTGTATGTTGAATACAGTTTAGTCCACTCCTCACTGACGCCTTGCACTACATCCAAATACGGAGCCTGCATATCTATTGTAATTTTTCTTTTACCAGGCGGGCTATGAGGCTACCATCGGCTTGCCCTTCGCAGCGCTTCCTAACGGCCCCGATTATGCCCCCCATCTCTTTCAGAGTAGGCTGATCGACTTTTCCAATTTCTTCATTTACAAGATCCCCGAGCTCGGCTTCGGACAGTTGCGGGGGCAGGTACTTGCTGATGGCGGCTTTTTCCTGCAATTCTTTATCGGACCGCTCACTTTCGCCGGCTTTTTTATAAAGATCAGCCGCTTCCTGGCGTTTTTTAGCTTCGTGAGACAAGACTTTTCGGATTTGCTCCTGATTCATCCCCTCTGGTTTTAGGCCTAGACTGCCCGCTTCGTAATACAGTGCACTTTTAAGAGTCCGGAGTGTATCAACAAGAGCTTTATCTCCTCCTAGGAGGGCGGACTTTAAGTCCCGCTCTAGTTCTTCTTGCATCTAACCAGTTTCCTATCTTCCCAGTTTAAGCTTTTTGACCTTAGCCATTTTGCGCTGACGACGGACGATAGCTTTCTTGCGTCTCTCCGGCTTACTAATGGGTTTCTCAAAATGCTGATTTTGTTTAGCCACAGCCAGTACTCCGGACTGTTGTACTTTTCGGGTAAAACGGCGCAATAAATTTTCAGCTGATTCTTTTG
>JBBDZV010000064.1:0-3140 GCA_040900005.1 Saccharimonadales bacterium (SeqCode) | reverse complement strand
TGGTGCCGCGGGACGGACTTGAACCGTCACGAGATTGCTCTCACAGGATTTTGAGTCCGGCGTGTCTACCAATTCCACCACCGCGGCGCGTTAAGTGAGATAAATAACAGATGTATTGTACAATAAAGAGTAGCTTTTTGATATGGACGACAGCCCCAAAAAACCTAACGACCAGTTCGATGCTTCACTGCCGCTTCCCGACGAACCCGGCAACTCTTCAGCACAGCCCGACTTTGCGCCGTCGGTATCTAACCCAGCGGCCGATCTAATCCGACGTAAAGTGGAAGCGGCCTACCAGGACGAGCCCAGCGCAACGACAGAGTCCAAAGATCTTGCCAGGTTGGGCAGTGAGCTAAATCGCTCCCGGCATCAGCAGTTCATTTACGAGCTGACCAGTTCCGGCCAGCCACTGCACGAGATACAAGTTGCCTGGCACGACTACTACGCTGCCTTGCCGGACAACCAGAAACACGCTGTTTGGCAGGAGTTTTACAGCACTCACGCCCAAGCCGCTAAACACTCGGCTGTAGCGCCCTCTATGTCGCCCGAGTCACCGCGGCCTAGCGTAACCGGGCCGCGGGCCGCGGCTCGCAAACCCCAGGCTAGCAGCACCCTGGGCGAGTTAAAAGATTCACTCATTAATAATCTTCCTGGCCGTCAGGCATTAAGGGCCAGACCACACCTGCAGTCTCTGGCCTTCGGGCTAGGAGTTGGGACCATCGTTCTGTTTATTTTTCTATTCAGTTTTTTCAATGAAAGAATCATTGCGCCGTTTATTCAGCCCAGCCGCAACATCACCAACACCCCCATAATTAGCGACGGAGGAGTTATCGGCTCTAACCCCAAAATAATCATCCCCAAAATAAATGTGGAGATACCGGTGGTTTACGACCTGCAAACGGCCGAAGACCGCGCTATTCAAAACGCTCTGGAAGATGGGGTAGTACACTACGCCGGTACGGCTGCCCCAGGGCAGGACGGTAACTCGGTCATCGTGGGCCACTCCTCTAATAACCTTTTAAATCGGGGCAAGTATAAGTTTGCCTTTGTTCTTTTGAGCCGACTGGAAAATGGTGATACTTTTTATTTGCAAAAGGATGGTACACGCTACACCTACCAGGTCTACCGCAAATCGATAGTCAAGCCCACCGACGTATCGGTGTTGGGAAACACCGATAAATCCGCAACCGCCACGCTTATTACCTGCGATCCGCCCGGCACTAGCGCTAATCGTTTAGTGGTCGTAGGCGAACAGATAAGTCCTAACCCCGTGGCTAATACTGCAAGAGTTGATCAACAGGCAATTGTATCTCAAGCCGCGTCGGTGCCGGGCGAAGCCCCGACTTTATGGGCCCGGATAACCCGCCTGCTAGCCCGCTAGCTTTTACGGTTTTTTGGGTAAATCTTTACCGGCCCGCATATCAATATCAACCAATGTTACACCTTTGCCGCCCACTCGTTCCTGGAAGGTCAATAGATGGTTGTAGTCACTACTGAAAAAGCCACCACTAGGTAGTAGGGAAGGCCCTAGCTCCTGTGGGTTAGTACCGTCATAATCAATGACGTAGATGCTTTTACCGGCCTGACCCACCCATCGGTGCCCATCCATCCATTTGAGCAATCCGCTCAAACGGAATTTGACCTTAAACTGGTAGCTTCCCTGGGTCTCCAGGTCGTAGCTTGAAAAAGTCTGACCCCCTTGGACACCAATAACGCGGGAGTTAATCGAGAATTCGGCTTGGGTGGCGCCAGGATTTCGAAGGGCGAGCATAGGGCTGGCCTTGGCACCAGGTCTACCCTTTAAACTATTTAGGGGATTCTTATAAATGTTCAGCTGCTGGGCGGCACTGCTGCCCGCGATGTAATACCAATTGTCTTGATAAGAGGCGGCATCGAGCAGATAAGTATTGCTGAGCGGAAGCGAGCTCAGAGTGTATGACTGATCGCCGTCCCAGATTCGGACATTGACTTGACCCTCCCCGGCACCGGTGGCAGTGATGTAGCTGACTAGATTCTGGTCGTAGTTATTAAAAGCCACCACCCCCGTTAAGATAGGCTGGGACAATTGATTATTCCGGGTATCGCCCACTTGAAGACTAAGCTTATCTTTATCAAATATATAAAGCTGATCTATCTTGGCATCCCTAAAGGTGACCTTGTCTGCAGCCACCTTGAAAAGCTTGTTGACATTGAAAGAGCGCCCCGGTTGCGACCGGTTAACAACGATAAATTCCTTACCGCCCTTGTACTTATGCTCCAATAGCATAAAGTCACTGTTAGATGTCCAGCTCACTTCTTTTAAGGCAGATCCGGCTGAGTCCAGACTGCTCAGTAGGCCCGCCGGTAACGTAACGGTGACAGCCGCCCTATCTAGAGCTCGAGTATCGTATAAGTGAAGGTTGGCCCGGTTAGCCACCGAAGGCTGCTGTACAAACAGCCAGCGGCGATCCGGACTTTGGGCGATTAAAAGGGGTAAAGTCGGGTAGTGTTTAACTGCAGTAGTGACTGGCTCAATAGGAAAGAGGAACGGATAGACATAGCGAGCCACACTGCGCTCATTAAGGTGGAATGTTTTCTCCCACTGCCGGTAGCCGTCTTTTTGCAGAGAAAGTGTGTAGTCACCGGTCTGTAAAATCAGACGGGCCGAAGTAGTACGATCCTGATCAATTCCGTTTAGGTAGATCTTGGCGCCTCCCGGCTCGGACCCTACAAACAGCAGACCGTTTTGAACGATTTCGCCGGTCTTTGTGTTTATCCCAAATCCGTCAGCGGCATAGCCCAGTACAATCGTTCCCAGACCGATAACAGTTGCCATCAGGGCGTAGCCAATCATCAGCCGGATGCGGTGCGTACGTTTCTTGCGAGGGTCTAAAAAGTCCATAGTGTTTGTTAAAGCCCGGGAGTTAAAAGGCGGTTAACTGCAAGTGGCATTGTCCCATAAACTCGGGGGCATCTCAAGTTAACCCTCCAGGAAAGACTTGCTAGTCACTGGAGCGCGGGTGTACTATGGTTGTCATAACAAGCTTGAGGGGAATCGGTGGCCAATCGAACCAGTGTGATACTTATCAACGGGAATCAGTATGATGCCGCCACCGGCAAGATAATCGGTACAGCCAAGAGGATGGCCCATCAGGTCAAAT
>JBBDZV010000063.1:0-3202 GCA_040900005.1 Saccharimonadales bacterium (SeqCode) | reverse complement strand
GAATGAATATAAGCGGCCTATGTCTGTAGACGACTAGCTAGTTAAACCGGCGGACGTGGGGGCAGTACCCACCAGCTCCACCAAAAATGCATCAGCACCCGCTGGTGTTTTTTTGATGCCCATAGTTCGCTGCGGTATTGCAATATGGTCCGCTATCGGATACTTTTAAATTAGCGGAGCATAAATGCCTAGCGCAGATAAGAGAGTAAAAGTTCGGTATTTTGCCATTTCACCCTTGAGGCTGGCTATCTATTCTATTCTCAGTTTTTCTCTATATGATATCTATTGGTTCTATCGACAGTGGAAGGCGATACAAAAAGTAGATGACCGGGTGCGACATCCGGTATGGAGAGCCATTTTTTCAATATTCTATTGCTACTCGTTATTCCGGCACGTGTCTTCTGCAGGTAAGTGGTTCAAGATTAATCGCAACTATTCTCCTGGCTTGCTCGCTTTTATATATATCATTCTAGGATTAAGTAGCACAGTTTGGGCACGAGCTCCCGGACTTCCCCCGGGTGTGGAAATTGGAGTGTGGGCATTGGTAGCACTTATTTTCGTTCCACTTGCCTATACTCAGAGTTTGGCCAATGCCATAAACGCACAACAAAATTATAGAAAAAAAGATCCTACGAGCGCTGGAGCTACAGTACTAATTATTATTGGAGCTTTATTTTCCATTGCATTTTTTGCCGCTATCTTAACTACTAAATACCTGCCGCCTGATGAACAGCAGCAGGTAGACGAATTATTCCAAAAAACTGAGTCGCTTAAGCAAGAATATGACAACTGTATAATCCCACTTAATCAGCGTTACGATGCTCTTGATCAAACAGATCAAATTGAAATCGATGCGTATAACGCAGAATATGATAGATGCGAGTCAATCCGTGAGGAACAAAACGCGACTGTTGATGAGTACAGTAAACTAACCGAATAGTTTCCCCTTACTCCCGTTATCTCACCCCCCAAACATAAGTATTATTTCTTAGTTATCCTTGAGCGTATAATTTGCTTATAGCTATGAACTACAGCAGCGGCACACCGGATGCAATTACGATAATCAGTCTTGTTCTTGGGGTATTAGGACTACTAGTTAGTGCAGTTGCATTAGCCCTTGCTTACGTTACCTTCGTTAATCCCCGGAAGCGTATGGATTGGTACTTAAGAAGGCCGAGCGGTTGGGAGAAGGTTAATCTGAATTTACTAGGCGGGCATTCTATCTGGCGCTATAAAAATCACCCTGAATTTGTTATCGAACAAACTGATGAGCGAGAGCCATGGTCCCATGGTAAGACAGAAACTTGGATGAAATATCCGCTACCAGACCCCTCAAAAACAACCTACATGCTTCACGTTAAATCGGGGGCTACTGTGGTATATACAGAACTATTCATTACTTTAGACGGGGGGCGATATTTCGTGCCATTACCTAGAGTTAAATACAATGAGAAGGAAAAAGATAATGAGTATTACTACACATCTCTTCAGGTCCAAATAGCACGAATTGTCGGCACCTACTATCGGATGAAGTCCATCGACGAATTTATTAAACATAACGAAATCAAGGTTCGAGAAACCTATGAATTTTTGGGTCCGGGCATCTGAAAAACAGGAGTTCGAGTGAAGCCGCAAAGATGACGGCCAAACGCATGTTTGACCAAAGGGAGATCGGCTTGGCCCACTTTGCGGCAAAGGAGGACGCTCGAGTTTTTCAGCGCCCGGCGGTTGGCACCACCTTAACGCTAAGGTAGTAAAAATATTATCCTTATGTTATAATCTATCTGTAAAGAACGCTAAAAGCGCTTGAACACGGGCGCCTTTTTTATTGGAAAGCTATGACTAATACCAAGCAGGATCCTTCAAAGATTCGCAACATCGCCATCATCGCCCACGTCGACCACGGTAAAACCACTTTGGTAGACGGGCTATTAAAACAATCCCAAACTTTCCGCGGCAACCAGGCCGAAATGACCCAGGAACTGATTATGGATAGCGGCGACCAGGAGCGCGAGCGGGGCATCACTATCACCGCTAAAATTACGGCCGTCCAGCAGGGCGATTACCGCATAAATATCATCGATACACCCGGCCACGCTGACTTTTCCGGCGAGGTAGAACGCACTTTAAATATGGCCGACGGCTGTATCTTGATCGTGGATGCCCAGGAAGGTCCGATGCCCCAGACCAAATTCGTTTTGAGTAAAGCCCTGGCTTATGAGCTGAAGCCCATCGTGATTATCAACAAAGTCGACAAGGCCGGTTCCAGGCTGAAAGAAGTAGAAGACGAAATAGCCGATTTATTCCTAGAACTGGCTGTGCATGAGGACCAGCTGCACTACCCGGTGTATTTTGCCGAGGGCCGGGCCGGTAAAGCCTGGGAAACAGTTCCGGCCAGTCTGGAAGCCGAAGGAGACTTGTCTGTCATTTTTGAGGCCATTATCAAACACATTCCGGCGCCTAAAGTAGAGCGGAATAAATCTTTCCAGATGCTGGTGACGGCGCTGGCGTGGGATAACTTTAAGGGCAAATACGCCGTGGGGCGGATCGTGCGGGGGCTTGTTAAACCCGGCGACCCGGTAAGCCTATGCAAAAAGGACGGATCGATAGCCAAGGCCAAAATAGATAACGTTTATATGAGCCACGGGCTGGCCAAATTTGAAGTGCCCGAAGGCGTAGCCGGCGACATTGTGCAGTTAACCGGAATCTCTGACGCCCAAATCGGCGAAACTATTGCCGCCGCTGACGACCCGGAAGCCCTGCCGGTGATTGAAATAGAAGCCCCTACCCTTAAAATTTACTTAGGTCCCAACACCTCGCCGTTTAAAGGCACCGAAGGTGAGTTTACGACCAGCCGCCAAATTGGCGAGCGACTGCAAAGAGAGCTGGAAACCAACGTCGGACTGCGGGTAGAAGAAGAGGGCATAGGCTTTAAAGTATCCGGCCGGGGCGAACTGCACCTAAGCGTGCTAATTGAAGCTATGCGCCGCGAGGGCTATGAATTTGAAGTCGGACGGCCGCAGGTGGTTACCCGCGAGGAAGACGGTAAAACCATGGAACCCATAGAGGAATTGATTATAGAAGTTCCGGCCGAACACGTGGGCGCTGTCCAGATGGAGCTTGGTACCCGCCGGGCCACACTGAAAGAACAGTTTGCCAGCCCCAAAGGTGTTACTAAACTGATCTACGAATTGCCGACCCG
>JBBDZV010000062.1:0-3245 GCA_040900005.1 Saccharimonadales bacterium (SeqCode) | reverse complement strand
GCGACACCATTATGGGGATGGAGCTTAGCCACGGTGGGCATTTGACGCATGGTCGACCGGGGACGATCTCAGCCAAACTATTCAACTTTGTACGCTATGGGATAAAAGATGTCGAAACGGGTGAAATAGACTATACCCAAATGATGGCGGTGGCCAAAAAGACCAAGCCAAAAATTATTCTGGCAGGTTTCTCTTCCTACCCTCGCGAGCTGGATTACGCCAAATTTGCCGAAATTGGTAAGGAGGTCGGGGCAGTCTTAATGGCCGACATGGCCCATATAGCCGGGCTGATTGCCGGCAAGGCACTGAAGAACCCGTTTGACTATGGTTTCCATATCATTACAACTACTACCCATAAAACTCTGCGAGGTCCGCGCGGGGCGATGATTTTGTCCCAAGGAACCGTATCAAACCCACTCAAAGCGGTAGAAAAAACCATAGATAATCTGCCGACGCTGATAGATCGTTCAGTCTTTCCGGGTATTCAGGGCGGCCCGCACGAGCACATCATCGCCGCTAAAGCTGTTGCATTTTCAGAGGCTCAGAAACCGGATTTTGCCAAATACTGCCAGCAGATTTTAAAAAATTCAAAGAGATTGGCGGATGAGATGATGAAGCGCGGCTTCAAGCTCGTTACCAACGGCACCGATAACCATTTGATTCTAGCTGATGTTAAAACCAGCTTTGATTTGGACGGTGGGGAAGTAGAAGAAATTTTAGACCGTGTCGGCTTAACTCTTAACAAGAACGTCATTCCGGATGATTCATTGCCCCCGTTTTGTCCCAGCGGCATTCGTCTAGGTACACCGGCCATTACCACCCGCGGCCTGAAAGAAGACGATATGGAAAAGGTCGCCGAGTGGATGATGTTGGCTATCAAAAACCGCAATGACCAGAAAAAGCTGACCCGCCTGAGTAATGAAGTCCGGGAGTTCTGTCTGCAGTTCCCGCTTCCCAGCGATCAATGAAAGACTACTTCAAACTTATCCCGGCTTCCTACGTAATTTTCAGAAGGGGAGACGAAATACTTCTTTTGCAGAGGGCTAATACAGGCTATCTTGACGGTAGTTACAGCTTACCAGCTGGCCACTTCGACGGTGATGAATCTGCCGTGAATGTTGCTATAAGAGAGGCGAAGGAAGAGGTTGGTGTAAGCATTAACGCTGAGGATTTGCAACTTAAACACACATTACACAGACTTTCTACCATACCTATTAAGAATGAAAGGATAGACCTATTTTTTGAAACTTCTAAATGGAGCGGGGAAATCAAAAATATGGAACCGGAAAAAAGTTCCGGGTTAAAGTGGGTCACCTACAGTAACTTACCCGAGAAGATGGTCCCTGAAGTACGCCAAGCACTCGAGAGAATTGTTGCCGGAGAATCTTTTTCGGAAATGAACTTTTAAGGTAGGAGTTCGGGTTCTTGCTCGAGGACGATATCAAATAGCTCATTAACTTTATCAACGATTTTATGCTTGAACGCTAATAGGTCAGCCGTGCGGCGAGCATGTTCGTTGACCAGGACCAGAGACTGGGCCGGCCAAGTCGCCATTCCGGTTTCCTGGTCATGAACCCCTTTGAACCCAGCTCTTTCTATCAGCCAGCCAGCCGCAACTTTTACGCGCCCGTCCGGCATAGACCAGCCTTTGATATCAGGGTACTGGGCCTTTAGTTTTTCAAACCGCTCAGTGGATATTATAGGGTTGGTAAAAAACGAACCGTTATTATTGACCACACTGGGGTCTGGCAGTTTTACAGCCCTGATAGCCGTAACGGCTTCGCGAACAGTATCGCGGTTATAGTTAGTAACTTGATGTTCATCAAAATAAGCCTGCAAAGATTCATAAAAAGGAGGACTGGGCTGAGACTTGCTAAGCTTCAAAACGATCCCGGTAATCAAGAACCGGCCTTTATCTGCTCCCTTAAAACGACTAGTCCGATAACCAAAGCCGCAAGCCTCTTTGGCTATGCCGCCAAAGGCCATATTCTCTGTATCGAAAGCTTCCACCTCTACTAAAGTATCTGCCAGCTCGGATCCGTACGCCCCAATGTTCTGGACTGGTGAGGCGCCAACAGTGCCGGGTATGCGGGATAAAAATTCAACGCCGCTTAAGCCTTTTTCGACGGTCCAGGCTACAACCTCATCCCAATTCTCACCTCCCGCAATACTGATAGTGGCCCCTTCTTCATCGTCTATTAGAATTTTGCGGCCCTTCAGGCGATTTACGATTATTAATCCGGGATATCCTTCATCGCGCCAGACTATATTACTGCCGTCCCCAACCATCAAAAAGGGCACCGGCTTTGCCTTGGCCCATTCTACGAGCTCCCGCACTTCTTCCTCGGACGACACTTCGCTTAAATAGCGGGCCTTTCCGCCCAGGCGCATGGTGCTGTGGGTAGACAAATCCACATTTTCTTGGATATTCACAGCTTTAATTATACTTTAACTACCAGATAACGGCTGATACAATAAAAGGACAATGGATAAACAAAACCAGACCAATCCCTTCCAGCCACTCGGCAAACAACTTAGAGTGTTAAGAAACAGAGTAAACGAAACTTTAGCTGAAGCATCAGGTGCTGTTGAGATTGACGTGCGGCAGCTAGCCAATTTTGAGCTTGGCCATTCCCGCCCCACTGAAGATGTGCTACTTCTTTTAATCAGTCATTTCGGGGCCAAGGACGATGAGGCCGTAAGTCTATGGGAGATGGCTGGTTATGGGATGGACAAAATTCCGGCCGCCCATATGGTAAATGAGCAGCCGCAGATGGCGCTGGATACGGTTTCGGGTGATTCCCGGATATTGTTCACCGATATAGTTGATGTAATTGTAAATAATTACGGAGTAGTGATGAACTTTATGCAAAGTTCGGGGCCAAAATCCTCCCCTACGGCGGTGTCAAGAGTCGGAATGAGCCGTGAACACGCTAAAAGCGTCCTGCAAATTCTACAAGTTACTCTGTCTCAAACCGAACGCAGTGTTTCTAACGTCCAAAAGAGACTGGCTACCCCCGACAGTCCTGACGAAACCTCACGTAATTGATATAATCTTCTCCGTTCTTGCACCCGTAGCTCAGCTGGATAGAGCGTTGGTTTCCGGTACCAAAGGTCGCAGGTTCGAATCCTGCCGGGTGTACCATACCGAGCTGATATACAAAGATGGTATACTACCTCTGTTAATTACGCCCGCGTAGCTCAGTGGATTAGAGCGTCGCGCTTCGGACGCGAAAGTCGGGGGT
>JBBDZV010000061.1:1729-3284 GCA_040900005.1 Saccharimonadales bacterium (SeqCode) | reverse complement strand
GCGCCCCGCTAGTTAGCTCCGCGCGAAGCCGGAGCGCTATCTCGCCCCTGCTACCACGTCAGAATTCACTTCAGCCAAACTTAAAAAACGCGCGATTAAGTAGCGCGTTTTTAGTTTGGTCTCGTATAATTCTTCCTTTTCCGCAAGTCGTATCCTCACAACTTGCGGGTAACTAGGATCAAGCCCTTATCCTTAAGCTGTAGGGACCAATAATTTTTATTTTGTCAGGTTTTTGATAGCGTTCATGAAAGCAGCTTCCTTGAGCGAAACCTGATGCTCGTCAGCGGTTTTTATGACCTCATCGGTGGCACTAACCATATAACGTTCGAGCTCGCGGTTAACTTTTTCTTCGTCCCAGCGTTCCCGGATTTTATTTTGTAGCCATTCCAGATAGCTAACTATTACGCCCCCGGCGTTAGCTATTATGTCCGGCAAGATGACCACTCTTTTATCCGTCAAGTAATCAAAAGCCGCCTCGCTGATAGGGCCATTAGCCAGCTCAACGATATATTTAGCCTTAACGTCGTTGGCGTTATTCTCATTCACAGCATCGCCCAGCGCCGCCAGTATCAGCACCTCAATATCAAGTCCAATCAAATCCTCGTTAGAAATAATCTGCACGTTGCTTCTTTGATAGTCGGAAAACCGACCCCTTTTTGCTTTAAAGTCATAAAGCTCCCGCACATCCAACCCATCGGGCGAATACACTGCTGCAACCGAATCACTGGCAGCCACCAATTTCCATTGGGGCTGCTCCAAAGCAGCGGTTAAAGCAAAATTAGCACCGACATTGCCAAAACCCTGTACAGCGTAAGTTAGTTCTTGGGTGTCCTGATTGGAGTTCTTCAAGAGCTCTCTAAGGGCGATAACGCCGCCCCTACCAGTAGCGGTATCGCGGCCCAAACTACCACCCGCTTCTAGGCTCTTACCAGTAAAACTGGCCCGGCTATCATCTGCCGTCTGTTTTTGATATTCATCGACCATCCAGTCGATAATCTGCGGGTTAGTATTGACGTCGGGGGCAGGGATATCCTTATCCGGCCCTATATGGGGGTGCAGGTGCCGGACATACTTGCGGCTGACTTCCTCTAGCTCCTGGCTGTTTAGATTCTTAGGGTTGAGGCTGACACCGCCCTTGCTGCCCCCTAGCGGTAAACCGACCGCCGCTGTTTTGAAGCTCATCAAAGTAGCCAAAGCCCGGACCTCGTCTATATTTACTTCGGGGTGGAAACGGATACCGCCTTTATATGGGCCGAGTTTATTATTGTGCTGAACCCGGTAGGCTTTAAAGGATTTGCCACTATCAAGCTTGATATCAAAAACATGCTCTTTATCAATGCTTATCAATTTTTGGATTTGTGCTTGGTTTAAGCCTAATTTTGTACCGGCGCGGGTAATAAGGGCGTGGGCTGTATGTAGCATTTAAAACGTCCTAGCTATTAGTTTTTGCTGTCGGTTAATTACTATAAACTAAAGCCGGCGGTTTTTCACTAGGCTACCCAGGCACCCTAAAATGTTTAACCTAACCTGGTATCATAGCTTCGTATGAAGGTTG
>JBBDZV010000061.1:0-1629 GCA_040900005.1 Saccharimonadales bacterium (SeqCode) | reverse complement strand
TGATATGGAGAAAAAACAGTTCCGCCTAAGCGGCCCCGGTAGTGGTGACGGTGGTCGCAACCGTTTTAAGAACGCCGGCTTTGTGGCGCTGTTGATTTTGTTTGCGCTGATTGGGCTTGCGGCCATTAATCAGCCGGATACTCTAAAAGAAATCCCGGTATCGCAGGTAATTAGCGAGGCTAACAGCGGCAAGATTAAAGAAATAAAGATTAGCGGCAACGAACTGAAAATTACACCTCAGGGGCAAACTGAGCCGACTCAACGGTCCTATAAAGAAGAAGGCACCAGCATATACCAGCAGGGGCTACAGCAAGACAAGGTGTCCATCACCAATGAACCTAAATCAGACGGGAACATTTGGGTTCAGCTTATAACCGGAATCCTACCGGTAATAATTATCGCCTTTATCTTGATACTGATGTTCCGAAGCGCACAAGGGCAGGGTAACCAGGCTCTAAGTTTTGGCAAAAGTCGGGCTCGACTGTATGGCAACGAGAAAGACCAGATTACTTTTTCTGATGTAGCCGGTAACGATGAGTCCAAACAGGACCTGCAGGAAGTAGTTGAGTTTCTAAAATATCCTAAGAAGTTTGAGGGGGTAGGGGCGAAAATTCCAAAAGGTGTGCTACTGGTTGGCCCGCCAGGAACCGGTAAGACCATGCTGGCACGGGCTGTAGCCGGTGAAGCAAACGCACCCTTTTTCAGCATCAGCGGTTCGGAGTTTGTTGAGATGTTCGTGGGGGTCGGTGCTAGCCGGGTCCGCGATCTTTTCAATAAAGCTAAGAAAAATGCCCCGTGCATAATCTTCATCGATGAAATCGACGCCGTCGGCCGGCGGCGGGGAAGCGGTATGGGGGGTGGTCACGACGAGCGTGAGCAGACGCTTAACCAGATTCTGGTAGAGATGGACGGTTTTGAGCAAGGAGAGAACGTAATTGTGCTGGCGGCTACTAACCGCTCTGATGTTTTGGACCCTGCTCTGCTACGCCCCGGCCGTTTTGATAGGCGCGTGAATATTGACTTGCCGGACCGCAAAGACCGGTTGGCTATATTAAAGGTTCACTTTAAAGAAAAACCGGTTAGCAAAAATGTTGACTTAAATTCCTTGGCCGCAAAAACGGCTGGTTCCTCTGGAGCCGATCTAGCCAACATTGCCAATGAGGCGGCTATCGTAGCGGCCCGTCATAATCGAAAAGTGATAGAGAATGAAGATGTAGTCGCTGCCTTTGAAAAAGTTGCCATTGGCCCAGAACGCAAAAGTAAAATCATGAGTGATAAAGAAAAAGAACTTACCGCTTACCACGAAGGTGGCCATGCCATTGTTGGTCACGTATTGCCTGACAGCGACATGGTCCATAAAGTCACAATTATTCCTCGCGGGGCCACCGGTGGTGTCACCTGGTTTATTCCTCCGGAAGACAAGAGCTACCACAGCATCATTGAGTATAAGGATGTTTTGGGGCGGATGCTTGGGGGCCGAGTGGCCGAAGAGCTAACATACGGGCCAGATAGAGTAACGACTGGAGCGGGTTCTGACTTACAAAAAGCCTCTGAGCTGGCTAGAGAGATGGTCGTTAATCAAGGGATGGGGAAGAAACTGCGCGACCAGGTCTTTCACACTGATGACGG
>JBBDZV010000060.1:0-3309 GCA_040900005.1 Saccharimonadales bacterium (SeqCode) | reverse complement strand
CCCACTATTATCAGGAAAATGGTAAGCATAAGGCGACCGCTAAACAGATTATGCATCCCATTAACCACGGCACCTTGGCTTTTTGTGGGCTGAATGTGCATGAGCCATTTATCGCTCTGGGAGTACTCGGTCTGGATCAGGCCGGCCGCGAGCGTATGTTATCAGAACTGCAGTTTCGCCTGGAGCACTTTATAGACAGCCCCCAATGGCTGGCTTATTACTCTTGAGGCTTATAATATTGCTTCAAAGCCGCCGACAGGCTGAATAGATGGTCCAGTACAGCTTTCAAGTGGTAGTTATATTTAACATCTTTTGGATCACCTTTTTCGTCAAAGCCCAGGCCTAGCTGGACCAAAACGGTTTCTCGTATCTGGAGTATCCCCAACTCCCCCATAACACCTCTAAGGTGTTCTCCTGCCCGTGCGCCCCCGGCGTTCCAGCCATAGCAGACAAATGAACCCGGTTTGTTACTCCAAGACGGACCGACCCAGTCCAGGGCATTTTTTAAAGAAGCCGGCAGGCTGTGGTTGTATTCGGCTGTAAGTATCAAAAATCCGTCAGCAGCGGCAACGCGGTCTGACCAAGCCCGGCCTTTAGGGTTTCTATAACCTTTAGGCGAAGTCGCTACGGTAAAAGGTCCGCCGGCCGGTTCGTTATAAAACGGCAGGTCCAGCTCCTTGACATCTACAAAATCAAGCTCAAACCGCGGGTCGGCCTCCACAATCTTATTCACCCATTTGGCTACCGTCTCACCGGCTCGACCTTCGCGTACACTGCCCAAAATTACCATTAGTTTCATATGTCCAGTATCTCACAGCCGGTAAGGTATAATTACCACTATGACGGGCATCTTGAGCGGAGGGGAGAGACGCTACGTAAAAGCCATCGGGCTTTTAAGCGTCTTGTGTCTGTTTTTATTTATCTTTCAAGAGGTTGCCGTGGGCTCCATCCGTTACTGGTTTATACCCGAAAATCTAGGACTTTCCTGGCTTAGCCTGCTGTTCGCGTGGGTCCTTGCCCGGCAGCTAAAAGTCCGGCGCTGGGCCAGCTGGCAGAATATCGCCTTAACCATTCTTTGGCTGGGCTTCTTGCCCAACGCCTGGTACGTCCTGACGGACTTTCTTCATATATATCCTTCCGGCGATACCACTCAACTGTACGATATAGTTCTTCTAAGCACACTGGTAGTAAGTGGCTTTATAGTCGGCTTTACCAGCCTTTACCTGGTCCACCAGGAACTGCATAAACGACTGGGCGCGCGTTGGGGTCTGCTGATTATCGACGGGGTCATTCTGCTCAGCAGTTTTGCGATTTACCTTGGTCGCTTTTTAAGATGGAATACATGGGATGTGGTCACCAACCCCAGCGGCGTTATACTTAACGTCTCGGACCGGATAATCGACCCCTTGGGTTACCCCCGGGCGTTGACTCTGACGGCTTTATTCTTTCTTTTCATAGGGGTTATATATAGGGCTATCTGGTTTTTTATGAAGCCCTACACAAACGGCAAATCGCGCTAAAAAAGTTACCCTGGTATCATATCTTTATGCAGGGTGAACTAAAAAAGGCGCTAGCGGCCGCGGCGAATAAGCTTTTTGGAGAGAATGCTGAGCCAGAAATCACTAGGCCGGAAGAAAAATTTGGCGATTACAGTACCAACTTAGCCTTACAGATTGCCCAGAAATCGGGTAAAGACCCCCACCAGACTGCCCAAGCTCTGGCTCAAAAGTTGGAAGGATTGTCCAGAGTTAAAAAAATAGATATTGCCGGTCCGGGCTTTATTAACTTCACTTTAACCGACGAAGTTTTATGGAAAGCGACCCAAGGGTCTGCCCAACTTTCCAGGCCACTGGAAGGACAAGAGATCTTGGTGGAGTTCGGCGATCCAAACCCCTTTAAAGAAATGCACATAGGGCATTTGTACAGCTATATCGTTGGCGACAGCATTGCAAAACTGTTGGAATCTGCTGGCGCTAAGGTCCGACGGCTAAGCTATCACGGTGATGTCGGTCTGCACGTAGCTAAGGCTATATGGGGCATGAAGACCCAGCCGGAAGGTCAGGAATTGGGCAGTTATTATGCTGTTGGCTCGCGAGCTTACGAAGAGGACCCAAAAGCTGCGGAGGAAATTATTTTCATCAATGAGCGTGTTTATAAAAAAGATGATGAGCAAATCAACCAATTGTATGAACAAGGCAAGACCGCCAGCTTTGATTATTTTGACCAAACATTGAGTCAACTGGGCGTTAGAACTGACAAACGCTACCTAGAGAGTGAAACCATTACAGCGGCCTTAGAATTTATCCACTCAAATACCCCGGCAATATTCAAAGAGAGTGATGGAGCTATTATTTACGAAGGCGAAAAAGCTGGTCTGCATACACGGGTATTTATCAATTCACGCGGACTACCCACCTATGAAGCTAAAGATTTAGGCCTGGCCGAGCTTAAACACCGCGATTACCCAGCTGTCGCCAGGTCTATAATCATCACCGCTAATGAGCAGTCCGAGTATTTTAAGGTAATGCTGGCGGCCTTGCGGGAATTTGATAAGGATTTAGCCGACAAAACGACTCATTTACCTCACGGGTTCTTGAGTTTAACCTCTGGTAAAATGAGTAGCCGCACTGGCGATATTTACAGCGCCAGGTCGCTACTAAGAGATGTAGAAACGACCGCCAAGAACCTTTATCCAGATACAGGTACCAAAACTTATTTGGCCGCCGTAAAATACGGCTTCCTAAAACACCGTCTGGGCTCGGATATAGTTTATGACGTTAAAGAATCAGTTAGTCTAGAAGGTAATAGCGGCCCCTACCTGCAGTACGCACACGCTCGGGCACACGGAATTTTATTAAAGTCTGATAAAACTTCAGCCCCTCTGCGGGATACGTCATTAGAGGCCAGTGAACGAAGTCTGGCCCGCAAAATAAGCGAATACCCCGAAGTGGTCGAAAGGGCGGTCGCTGAATTGATGCCGCATCATATTGCTAACTATCTATATGAGCTGGCCCAAACTTTTAACCGTTTTTATGAGAGCAGCCGGATTATCGGTGATGAACGTCAGGCCCTACGGCTTCATCTGGCCAAAGCCTATGCCGATATCTTAAAAAGCGGTCTAGGCATTCTTAATATTTCTGCGCCGGAGCGCATTTAGGAGAAAAATGGGCACCGAATTTACAGATAAAGAGCTTCGCGAAAGACTGAGCCCGGAACAGTATAAAATTTTACGCCAAAAGGGAACAGAAGCCCCTTTTACCGGCAAGTTTCTTCATAATAAGGAACAGGGGAAGTACACCTGCGCGGTCT
>JBBDZV010000059.1:0-3372 GCA_040900005.1 Saccharimonadales bacterium (SeqCode) | reverse complement strand
GATTACCCCAACTCCACCATGCTGGACATCACCCGAATGCTGACCGATAAGAAGTTCCGCGCTAACGTCATCGGCTATATTGACGATCCGGTGGTCAAAAGCTTCTGGGTCACCGAGTTCGCCAGCTGGAACGATAAGTTCGCCTCAGAAGCCGTCGCGCCGGTGCTCAACAAAGTGGGGGCCTTCACGGCCAATCCGATGATTCGAAACATTATCGGCCAGCCCAAAAGTACTTTTAACCTTCGTCAAATAATGGACCAGGGCAAAATTCTGATAGTCAATTTATCACGCGGCCTGATGGGAGAGGACAATGCCGGCATCCTGGGTGCCATGATGGTCACTAAGATTCAGCTGGCTGCCATGGGCCGGGCCGATCTGCCGGAAAATCAACGCCGTCAATTCTATCTGTATGTGGATGAATTCCAGAACTTTGCTACCGACTCTTTCGCAACCATTTTGAGCGAGGCCCGCAAGTATGCCCTGAACCTAACCGTTGCCAACCAGTACATCTCGCAGATGGGCGAGCCGGTCCGGGACGCGGTATTTGGAAATGTAGGTACGATTATGAGCTTCCGGGTCAGCCCTGATGACGCTCCGTTCCTGCAAAAATACTTTGAACCACAGTTTGAGTCTACCGACCTTATTCAGCAGCACTCCCGGTTCTTCATAATAACCATGATGATAAACGGTGAGAAAGCCCCGGCCTTCTCGGCTAAGACCCTGAACCTGCCGCCTACGCCGGCCGACCATACCAACCGCATAATCGAGCTTTCCCGTCAGCGCTACACCCAGGAACGCGAAGTCGTAGCCGCCCAGATTCGCCAAGCCGCCGGGATGGAGAGCCACTCCGTACCGCCTATCAACCCTGCTTCTCATAAGATTGAGCCCAAGTCCGAGCAGAAGCCCCGGACACCCTCGGAGCGCATCGGCAAAGTAGCAACTATCCCTGTAGTAGGCAGTGACAGGCCTAAAGACTCTACCGGGCCCGCTAAGCGCCGCCGCGGCCGCCGCGGCAAAGGCGGCGGAGCCAAGAAAGACGGATCCGGCGGTAAACCCCCACCCGGACCAAGCCAAGAAGTCTCCGTAAACCTGCACTAGTTCCTGTCGTTTAGCTAATTATTTATTTAAAATCAAATATAGAACAAAATACGAACAGTCAGCGAGCTCGGACTTATAGAAAAGAATAATGCCAAAAAGCCGGTTGGACAGGGTTTTGGGATAGAAATAGAAATAGGTGAAAAAATCAAAACAAAAAAAATAAAATGATTGGCAGAAATGTAGGGGAACAATACAAACTTAGCTATACATCTCACGTCGCACATTGTACCTTTTACGACGTGGCATATACAGCTATCAGTTGACTACCAATGCCCCCTTTACAGGGGAGGATTGCTGGCTTTAAGCATTAATGCACTATTTAACGCTCTATGCTCTCCTTAAGTGCCACGCTTTAAATATCTGGTATACGTGATGCTGTCTCGGCTGTGAAAAGTGCTGTGAAAAACGCTCTAGTTATCCACAGCTATATTTGACTTTTAGCACTTCCGTTTTTTTATATATTTTCCCTGCTTTTCTTATTTTTGAATTAATATTTGACTTTTAGCAAAAATGTAATGTGGTTATGCTTTTCCCCTGCTCTTAAATAAAATCAAATTCCTGAACAAAATACGAACTAGAAGAGAACAGAACCGCTATATCTCTTGCTATGGTCGTAATATATTTATCGGCAGTTATATCGTGAGCCGTATTAGGTATGTAGAAAAGTTTGCTGCTGCTCATCTTATGGTGAGCCTCCTCTGCCCTATGAACTTGGGCCAACATAGAGGCTTTCAGGAATATCAGAAATCACACTTGTCTCTACAAGACCCTGGTAATACTCTTCCATCCAGGCGACTTGGCGACGACTTATCTCTCCTTGTTCTGCTAAAACATAAGTCAATCCTCCTAGGCC
The DNA here is from genome assembly GCA_040900005.1 of Saccharimonadales bacterium (SeqCode). Taxonomy (GTDB): domain Bacteria; phylum Patescibacteriota; class Saccharimonadia; order Saccharimonadales; family UBA10212; genus JBBDZV01. The sequence continues at coordinate 1,421 of JBBDZV010000059.1, read as the reverse complement.
GATGGCCGCCGATAAGTTCAGCCCTTTTTGATGCAAGGCCTCTTTTCCGCCTTCTTCTCTATCCACTAATACTACAAAGTCATTTAAAACCAAACCCTCAGCCTTTACTGCTTCGACTGTCTCAAATTTAGAAGTACCGTCAGTTACCACATCATCCAAGGCGACAATTAAGTCGCCCGGCGAGTAATCGCCCTCTATGGTCTTGTGCGCCCCGTAGCTTTTACTATCTGTGCGCATAGAAAGTATTGAATCACCTTTTACATAAGCTACCATTCCGGCTAGGCATGTCATGGCATGAGGAATGCCTAAAATATGATCGTAAGCCTCTTCCCGCTGGCCAAGTAACTCAACGTATGAACTGACTACCAGCTCTCTGACTTCTGGCTCTGATGAGCTCCCTATACCAGTGCTAAATGACGTTATACCCCTTAGATTCACATAGACTGGGGATTTCCGCCCTGACTTCAGGGTCCAAAACTCTTCTTCTGACGGTGCAAACTTAATAGACCCCCTATCATGCAGACTAACCGCCAAAGCTTCCGGTGAACTAATCATTTTATTATGTCTCTCCTAGAATCTGCTTAGTGTGTGCAATAGCAGCTTGCCGGGAATCATCAGCCTCGGTAATACCTCTACCGACGATGGCGTGCCAGTTGTCGCCTGCAGCCTTGCCGGCCTCGCTTATTTCACCGCCTTGAGCTACGAAGCCGGGGGCATACAAAGTAAAATTACCTCCACCAAGCTCATGCTCGAAGTACCCCCTATAACTGGCCACTTTATTGGGTTTATTACCCGGTACTACGAAATCCTTCACCCCCATATCAATGGCTTTAGCGAACATTTTCTTAAAGGCGGTACTTTTGATAAAACCTTCCTTGCCCGAAATATTAGGATGTGTCATCTCGGCGCCGACTATCACACCTATCCCTCTCTCCTGGAGTTCTCTAATCCATCTATCTTCTACATCCGGGCCGGTAAAAGGAAATAGTATGGCGGCATTAACGCCGGCACGCTCCATAACGCTGGCAAAGTTCTTGCCAGTATCTGGTATGTCGGTAGCTCCTTTTTGATGGTCATAGATGACCTTCTGGGTTTCCGTCTTGCTCCTAACTATCCGGACGGCCTTATCAAGCCCCATGCCTAAACCGACTTGGAAACCCACCTTTATGCCGCCGATGCCTTCGACATCACTGACTTTATCTACCAGTCCAGCGAAAAAGACAGATTCAACGTCTGCCGCAACTATCACACTGCGATCGGCCGGGATTATTCTTTCGGACACCCTATCCTCCATCCCACCGTCTTATTTGTTTTTAGTATAAGGGTTTGCATAAAATTACCATCGTATAAAATTTACAACGCTTTTCCCTGCCCTCACGCTATAATGTCCTTAGTGATTAGCATAACCAGGTTCGACAGCA
>JBBDZV010000058.1:0-23487 GCA_040900005.1 Saccharimonadales bacterium (SeqCode) | reverse complement strand
TATTAATTTCTCTTTCCTGTTGGCGGCGTTTTAGGGTTTCGCGCTTATCGTAGCGTTTTTTACCACGACCCGCCGAAATGCGGAGTTTTATATAGCGGCCGCGGGTTAGCAGTTCCAACGGGACGATGGCCTTCCCTTGCTGGCGGGTTTGGACCAGCTGGTCAATTTCGCGGCGTTTAGCTAACAGCTTGCGGCTGCGGGTCTGCATATCCTCCGGCAGTGGTACGCCCGGACTGCTGCTGATGGTGGCATTGACCAGCCATAGCTCATCGTCCTTGACCGTCACATATGCCCCCCTTAGCTGCCCGTGACCAAGCCGCAGGGCCTTGGTTTCGGCCCCGGTAAGTTGAAGGCCAACTAAAAAATTATCGTCCAGTTCGTAATCGAACCGGGCGCGTCGGTTGGTTATGGTTCCTGCGGGTTTAGACTTTTTCGTACTCATAACCCCTTTATTGTACGATAGTGAAGCTAATTTACCGATGTTGAGCGTTGGCGTGGGCTACTTCCTCTTTAACAACATTCCAGACGCTTGCATCACCGGCTTTGGTTTTCAGCCAATACCACCATTCTGCTCCCCACAGTTCAATAGTACGCATGCCGGTAGCCTCGCCATACTCAATACGGTCTCTCATACGTTTAGCATCCATGGACTTATATAGCTCTGATAACGGGGAGGTACGAACTTCCCCCGGCGGCCAGGGTTCGGCTTGCAGTTCGTGTATCATCATTCCCTTGCCTGTAACAATTTCGCCGGCGCCTGCCAGGAAGGAGTAGAACCAAGGCGGCAGTGGGTACTCAAAGTAGCGTTTGGTGAAGGTTTTATCCCACACCCTTTTGTAAACAGAGATTCCAAATATGTCCGGACGCGGCTGACCAATGGGTAGGCCTATCCAGTTATTACTGCGGCTGATTATTACCGGATGAGCGGGGTCACGGCTCTTAACGAGTGTCAACTCCTCTATTAGCCGTTCGCGGTCAAAGTCTTTGCATTCGCCGAATATCTTCATAAAGAACTCATTTTCCAGCTGGTAACTTTCTAGCGCCGGGTTATCCTTGTAGCGGTCTACCACGGCAGCTATAAACTTATAAAGTTTGGGCTGCCACTCCTTTTTGGGTATTTCCATGGCCCATTTAGGCTCGTGGCACTCCGGCCACCGCGGCTGTCGCATGCCGATGGCCAGTGACACCTGCGCGCCGTATTCGTTAGCCATTTCGAACTGCCAGTCCAGATGTGAAAAGTCGTATTTGCCCGGCGTCGGTTCAATCTCTTTCCAGTAGCTGACTAAGCGGACATGATTGACGCCTAAGTCTCCTAAAATGGCGTCTAAAGTTTCTCGTGGGTCCAGCCCGAAACTTTTCGCGTAATCCGAAATAAAAGTGGTACCCAGCGATAACGGTTCATCACTATGCTTGGCTATATACCATTGGCCGATACCGTACATTATGGCCGTCCAAAACAGGAATATCGCCAAAGTTAAGGTCGTGGCTTTGCGCCACCAAGAAGCGCGCCATATGAACTGCCAGGTCTTTGATGTAATTTTTCGGGATCGGCTTTTGACAGGCATTGACTGCTATCCTAATATAGATGGCTTATGAAAAAAAAGCGTTAACACTTAGTATAGTTATACCAGTTTACAACGAAGAAGACTACATCGGTAGATGTCTGGATGCTATCGCGGCCCAATCTGTAAAACCAGACGAAGTCATTGTGATAGATAATAACTCTACCGACAAATCGGAGGAGATTGTCCGCTCCTTCAGTTTCGTTAAGCTTCTACGCGAGAACCAGCAGCACCAGGTTTTTGCTCAAAAAACTGGCTTTGACCACGCTAAGTCTGACATCCTTGGTCGTATTGATGCCGACACAGTCCTGCCGCCTGACTGGGTCAAAAAAGTCAAAGCGGCTTTTACAGAGGATAGCCAGACAGTTGCGGTCACCGGTGGTGCTAATCCCTATGACATCCGCTTCAAAAGGACCGGCAAAGTCATATTCAATTTTTATATAAACCTGGCGGGTCTGTTGGCCGGCAGGCGGATGATCTGGGGTGCTAACTGCGCCATTCGCCGCACAGCCTGGCATAAAATCAGAAACAAAATCCTGCTTAGACCCGATATATTTGAGGACTACGACCTGTCCTTCTGCTTGGCTCCCCTAGGGGACACTCGCTATTTAAAAGATATTGAAGTAGCATCGTCTTTTCGGGCTGTCCACCCCACGTTTTTGGAGCAGACCCGTTACCAATTCAGGGCCATCAGGACGTTTTGGCTGAGGACAAACCCTATTACAGCCTCTTTGTATGGCCTGCTGTGGAGCACGATGTTCTTAGTCTATCCATTGACCGTTATTGACGGGCTAGTAAAAAAGTTTACTGGGAGGCCGGATTAGTGTGTTTGCTTCCATTTTCCTCTATGGTGACTTTGCAGGCGCTCCATAGTCCTTTGCCGGCAGCCTCGCTCTGCCTCTCATAGGCCACAAATTCGTCGGATTTTTCAAAGGGGAAAAACGGATAAGCGAAGCCGTAGCCATTTTCGATGATTTTCCTTTCTACTAACGTGCCATCCGGCAGGTATACGTAGCGCAGCAGCCTGTCATAGCGGTCGCGGTTGGTCTCCAGAGGATCGGCCTCAAGCCGCACCGGCTCTTTACCTATAAGTTGTCGTGTGTACTGGGAAGCTTGGGACCCGTAGCATTCTACGGGTCGGCTGGGGTGGTGCGTTTCGGGCGTATCGACACCAATCATACGGACGATTTCCCGGGTACCATTCATGTTGACGATAATGGTATCGCCGTCGACAACTTCCTCTACCTCGTATAATCCGGGCTGATTTTGGACTAGTGCATTAGGGTTACTGATGCGTTCGGTTTGGAAGCCGGCCAAAACGGCGACCAAAAACGCCAGCAGCAGCGCCACCAACCTCTTCTGTCGCCGTTTATCAAATCCTACCATTTAGCGTTATTTTAAACTAAATAGTCGTCTTAGGGGCAGAATTACACAGATGGATGCAATGCAAGAAAGAACTGAGCAACGGACTAAGCCGTATTTATTGATACTGCGAGGGAGTAGCGGAAGCTCTGACGCAGCAGTGCGCCATAAGCCTTGGCAGAGTTGGCGGCTCTGCCGCCCAAGCAGGCCTAGGCGGTGTGTAGGTTATGCTAAAAATCGATGCCTTTGTTGGCTAGATACTTATCATCAAAATGATGGCGCAGTTTGGTCATATCGGTGGCAATATCTGCCATTGGCAGGAATTCTTCCGGGAAGTTGCGTCCGGTCAAGCACAGGCTGGTCTTAGGCGCCCTGGTCTTTATTAGCTTCTTAACGTCGGCTTTGGTGATAAGTTTATGGTGCAGAGCGTTGTTTATCTCATCGCATATGACTATGTCGAAGTTGCCGCTTCTAGCGGCCTTCAGCGCCACTGCCAGGGTGTCTTTAGCAGCTTTTTTATGTTCGGTCGCCGAGACATCTTTGGCAGATAAATCACCGGCGTTATAAAAACCCTTGCCGCCTTTATAAAACAGCAGCTTATCGCCAAATACCGGTTCAATTTTGCGGATGAATTCGTGCTCGCCGACGTCCCAGTGTTTGATGAACTGGATATAAGCGGCTTTCCAGCCGCTGCCCAGCGCTCGGGCTAAAAGACCCACGCTGGCACTGGTTTTACCCTTCCCCTCGCCGGTATAGACCACCACTACAGAATCTTTTGTTTTGTAATCTTCAAATGCCATGGAGATTATTATAACTCGGGCTCTTGTTCTTCTTCCTCGATCATCATACCAATTTCTTGGGCTATCATCACACGCAGTAGAACCTCACTATGACGCGCCGATATTGGTGAGATGGTCCCCACGTTCTTTCCTACTGACCGGCTCATATCTCTTAAAGCTTTTAGCACCCCGGTATTATCCGGTGTATAATCTTCGGTCAGTTCTCGTAACCTTTCCAAATACACGAAGGATGCGTCATCTGTCATGTCGTAAGCCCGGGCTAGCAGGTCGTCGACTTTCCAGGCTAAGGTAAGGTCTTCGATAATTTTCTCCGCGGTCTCGCGGTCTTGAGTGTCCAGTTTTTCTAGAGCACTCATCGCGCTGTCTAGAGGCGGTAAGGGTGTACTAAGCTCCAGTGCGTAATAAGCGGTGGCAATGACTTTTGGCCTTCTCTCCTGAGGGTTTGCCCACCGATATTCATCAAGCATCTCTATCCGTTCGGCTTTTCGCTTCCTTGCCGATTTAGCCGGGGTTATAAAGCTATAACCGAGCCCACGCAAGTACTCCATATCAGTCATTGCCGGCGGTTCGGGTTTTTCTGTGTAATTGAGCGCTTCGGTCACACCTTAATTATACACCAGATGTAGCGTAGTAAACCACTAGCGCTACGCTATTTTAAGCTACGTGGGCGGTCTGCAGGGCCGCGTCAATACGGGCGCGATCAAAGCCTAGAATAATCTGGTCGCCTATCTCTATTTGCGGCACACCCATCTGGCCGCTCTTGGCCACTATGGCCTTGCCGGCCTCCTGGTCCTTTTCAATATCAACTTCTTTAAAAACAACACCCTTACTGGTCAGGTATTCTTTAGCCATTTTGCAATAGGCGCACCAGCTGGTGGAATAAACGGTTACATCTGGTGTTTTTTTATCGCTGCTCATCCATTATATTCTACCAGATGGTGGGGCTGGGTCGTGTGGAATTTTTCGCAAGGGGATATTTTGCAATTACTTAAAAAACTACTATAGTAGCTCGTATAACTAACAGGAGGGTCTAAAAATATTATGTTAACCAGAGCAAGAGTTTCACAGCTTACCGCGGAGTTTCTAGGCACCGGCCTACTCGTGATGATGGCCTTGGTGCTCAGCCAAACTACGGCGGTTTCTTACTTTATCGCTACATCGGTAGCGGTAGCGTTAGCGGTGGCTTATATGGTCTTCGGTCCGGTTTCGGGTGGTCATTTTAATCCGGCAATAACCGTCGGACTTTGGGCTGTCCGCCGCATTAAGACCCTTCCTGGGGTGAGCTATGTGGCCGCCCAGCTTCTGGGTGGAGCTGCAGCCTGGCAGTTGTTCGAGTACCTTACCGGGCGGGCCGTAGATGCCCGTGGTGGTACTTTAGATACCAAGGTATTCGTGGCCGAGGTGGTCGGGACCTTCCTGTTGGCCATGGGCTTCGCAGCCGCAGTTTCCAGAAGCCTTACGGCTTTAGAATCGGCATTAACCTACGCTGCTTCGCTGTTCGTTGGTGTAATGGTAGCCGCTATGGCTTCTGCCGCTTACATCAACCCAGCTGTAGCTCTAGGACTTCAGGACTTCAAATGGCACTACGTGGCCGGTCCGCTAGTCGGCGGGATTTTAGGGGTTGGCCTGTACTATGTACTGTTCGCGCCGGCCAAGGTAGCTCTTAGGCTGCCCCGTCTTCGCCGTTAACAAAAAGTTTTTTAAGTAAAAAAAGCGCGGGCTAAAAAAATCAGCCCGCTTTTTTTATTTGATCAGCTCTTGCAACTTGTCGTGTATTTTGACCATAGCCAGAGTATCTAGCCGGCAGTATTCAAGCAATGCCTCGAATGTTTTTTTTGCCTCCAAGGCGTCGACGGTCCCCGTAATGGCGTCATACCACCGTATAGCGGCCACGTCCCCTCCCTGTATGCTAAGTTCTTTGTAGGAAAACTCCGGAATTAATACCGGCAGCACGGCTTTAATAGAGTTGCTGCCCCTGAAGCCCGGATGAACATAGTGCTGTTTCGCAAAAATGTCCTTAAGGTCAAAAAGGCGTTCATTGATGCCTAGTAAAAAATTAGTATATTCCGGGTTAGTGTTGGCCATTTCGGTGTTTCTGCCTGCTTCAAAACTTTTGTGCCAGACGATGACGCTGCCTTCGCCTTGCATATGGGCCCGCAGGTTCTTCAAGAGCTCCGGTACTGGCGAGGATTTTCCGACCTGGTCTAGAAATTCGTAATGCCCCAACTTCCCGTCGGGTTTAGGCAAGGTATGCAGAGAGTATTGGAAAGGAATCTGCTGGTAGGGCTTATAACCTTTGTAGAGGGGTAAAGCAGCGGCTATGGCTTCGTAGTCAAGAAAGTGCAAGGGATACTGCAACTGGCTCATCATATCGGCAATAGAAGCTTTGTCTATCAGGGGTTCATTAGTCTTAGTCACTCCAACCTGGTTTTGCTGGATAGCTGAAAGCTTAATATCGTTCGGGACTTGTGCAACATCATATATCTCGCTATCAATCAGCACCTCTAGTTTCTTTCCGCCAAGGCGGGCGATATTAAAAACAGAGTACTCGGGTATGTCGGGGTTTAGGTAAGCAAAGGTCGGGCAGTGCTTGGATCTCGGCTTCAGCCGGCAGCTGCAGCCCTTCGGAGGCTCTTTTCGCGCTAATGACTCTAGGGCGTCATAAGCCTGGGCCCGGATGTCGGATAAAATCTTTTCTACCTTTTCGCTGATATCTTCATTAACGAACAGTTGCTGGGGCTCCAGCTTTTCCCCTCGGATATAGTCTTTATTCATATGTACTAGGAACGTCTTGCCGATTTTATAGCCGGCATCTTCAAAGGCTGCCTTCTGAAAGGCAACGTCATCAACGTGCTCGGGTTTGACAGAATTCGTAGATTTTACTTCGTACAGCGTCCAGTTTTTGGTCTTATCATCAAACTCTATGATGTCGGCCTTGGCCAATAAACCGCGGTCTGTAAAGACGGTGGCTTGAAAAATGATTTTCGTCCCATTTTTTACTAGCTCTTCGGTCTTCTGTCTGGCCTGATGGAATCTGGCATCAACCATTATGCCGTCCGGAAATAGTTTACGGGCCCAGGTCTCAACCTCGTTTCCCTGCTCTAGCCTATACTGGGCGGCTTCCTCTGCGTCTTCGGGTACAACTTCACGGTTGTATTTGAAGAGCCACAGATAGCTGGGGCAGATCTGATACTTCAAAAAGTCGGATTTCGATAAATAAACTGCTTTGTTCACTGGTAAGGACTATTATATAGCGTTGAAAATAAAAACGGGGGACCGCGTGCGGCTGCACGCAGTCCCCCTGGTCGCCCGCTAGCCCTGGGCGTAGACGATCGCCACGATCACGATGACGGCGATGGCGATCACCCACCCGTACTTGCGAAGCATAGCTCACCTCCTTCTGACTCGCTAGACCGAGACCCAGTCGCCCTCTTGCAGGCGGTGGAAGGTAAGCGAGACCTTGCTCGCCTCTTGGGGCAGGACTTTCTTAATCCGGTGCCCGATCCGCTTGAGACGGTTGTTGAGGCTGAGCATCCGCTCGGGGTAGTCATAGGCCGATATATCGACGATGAGGTCGTCGACCGGCTTGATGCTGGTGATGTCGACGACGCCGATTTCCGTCTCGGCGCGGAAGGTCTGCAGTGCCTGCAAGTCGCAACCGGCGAAGACTGCGTAGTCGATCGACGTGATCGGGTCTAGCTCCTCGTATTCCTCTGCGTAGTTCTCACAGCTCATCTCGCGCGCCACCGCGTCACGGCTGCTCCCCTCGATCCGGGCAAGATCCTCCAGGCTAAGCCTGGCGGCGAGGCCGTCGGAAATTAACACCCTAACGTCGGGCATGAGTCCTCCCAAAAAGTGCGTCCCATGGTTGGCTGCCATGGCAGGCCTATCATCCGATAAAGCGTTACTATTATATAACAATATTGTCATAATTTCAACGGTTAGACATCTGATAAAACAGGGCCTAACGGGTCCGGGCCTCATGCGGGACATGCAGCCCGGTGGCTTTGGTTACTTTGGCCACCCAAAGTAATGAAACTTTGCTTCTTTAAAAAAGAAGGTTTATCAAACTTTTATCAAAAAGTTTAGAGGATGCTGTCGTCGGCAGCCATAAACACGCCGTTAATCTTACCGTTGCTGTCAAACTGGAAAGATACAACGTAATCATTAGCCGATTTGCCAACGAAGGCGGTGTCCGGGAAGTACTGCTTGTAGTCACCGGTCTGGTAGTTGTCAATAGTGGTTGCCGGTAGGGCAAAGTTCCAGGGGTCGGTACCGCTGTCCAGATATTTAATGTCTGAAGCCATCTGGGTCGGCGTTCGGTTGCCTATTCCTTCACTGGCGGCCAGGATAACCTTGACGGTCGAGGCGCTATAGCCTACAAGCGCGGCGTAATTGCCGGATTTGACGGCTGCTTCTATGTTCTCAAGCGTAGCGGCGCCGGGGCGCACGCTGGTGGCGGCCGGTTCTGCAGCGGCGGCTTTTTTGGCGTCGGCTAGCTCTTTGGCAAGGGCGGTATTTTGCGTTTCTAGGGCGGCAATTTCAGCTACTCGGGCTTTGTCGTCGTCTTTGGCCCCCATGTCTCGGTAGAAAAAGCCGGCGGCCGCGCCGACTGCCAGTAAAACTAGGACCATTAAAAGTTTTCCTAATCTACCCTTCATATTTCGATTTCGTGGCGCTCTTGGTGCCGGCGCTGGTGCCGGACTGGGTGTACTTTGTGCTGGTGGCATGATTTAATATCCTCGCTTAATTCTTATGCTTCCATCGTACCACAAGCACCTAAGATGTACCGCGCCATGGCGAAACAGTAATGGTCAAAGTCAAAAAATTTTAGGCGGCTTCGGCCTGTTCCCGCAAAAGCTCGGCGTACTCGGGGTCGGCCCGCATATAATAGTCAACTTGGTTCAGCAATGTCTGCCTATGTCCCGCTCTTTGGACTTCGCGGGCAATCAATTCGGCGCTTGAGCTAACAGACGTCCCATTATTGCCCTCGGTGTCGGTCCAGGGACTAAGCGGTCTGATGCCGGTCGTCTTGTATCTGATGATTTCCCAGCCGCTACGGCTATAGATTTCTTGCAATTCCTCTTCGTCGAATAAACCGCGGTCAGATTTTACCCGTTGCTGCTCGGGGCTAGCGATATAGGCTTTGATCACATTGAGTCCACCGGGTGTTACAATCCGCTTCATCTTTTTGATGACTTCTACCGACTCATCTTTAAGTACCAGCTGAAGCGAGCGGATAGCAAGGGCGCCGTCATAAGCCTGCTGGGGCTCCCAGGTGCGCATATCGCCGTGTATGAACCTGTTCCCAAGCGCCACCGCGCCGAGTGTCCGGGCGATTTTATGTCCATCCTCTATATAAGCCTGATTTTTCTCTACGGAGTCCACGTGGTGGCCTCTGGCGGCTAAATAGTGGCCGGCGGTGCCATGAAAAGCACCTAGATCAACCACATCGGCACCAGGTGGTAGTAAAGCTTCCGCTTCCACTACTAAAGAATCCGGCGCATACAGTCTTAGCTCATTGCCGTCCGCCGAAACCTCACCCCTATTATTACTGGATACTGCATATAAAAATATTATACCTTCTAAAAACTACTTTTGGCAGGTTAGATACTCGACGGTTTCAAGCAAGTTTTTAGGCGATGTTTTTGGTATCATATTAAGCATAAAAGGAATAAACATATGCCTCCTGCTCAAAATGCTCCTGCCCCAGATAAGCACAGACTAAATCTAAGATTAGATCTCAGGCTTGTAAGCCTGTTGCTACTGGCAATCATTGCCGTGATGTTGGTTCTTTGGAAACCGTGGACCGATAGCAAAGCTGGTGACCGTACAGTCCAGGTCACGGGGTTGGCGACCGTTAAGGCAGAGCCCGATGAGTACGTTTTCTATCCCACTTACGAGTTCAAAAATTCAGACCAACAGGTTGCTTTGGCGGCACTTACCAAAAAGAGCGACGAGCTGGTAGCCGGGCTAAAAAAAGCCGGGGTCCCCGAAAGCGGCATCAAGACCAATGCCGACAGCTATGACAAAGACATTTATCTGCCGGCCAAAGACACTTCCGGCAGTACCTACACCCTCCGGCTGACCGTCACGGTCGGCGATAAAGCCCTGGCCCAAAAGGCTCAGGATTACCTAGTGGGTACTACTCCAAGTGGCCAAGTTACACCCCAAGCCGGTTTTTCTGATGCTAAGCGCAAAAGCCTGGAAAGCCAAGCCCGCGACCAGGCCGAGAAAGATGCCAGGACCAAAGCCGAACAGTCGGCCAAGAATCTGGGCTTTAAAATCGCTAAAGTCAAATCCATAGCTGATAGTGGCGGTTTTGGTGGTCCTATTTCATTAGCCGAAGATAAGGCGGTGTCTTCACCACAACTGGATATTCAGCCAGGAGAGAACGAGCTGACTTATACGGTTAGTGTGACGTATTACATCAAGTAATTTTGATCTTCTTTTTGTAAAGAAGCAAAATCTCATCACTTTGGGTGGCCAAAGTGATACAAAGCCACCGGGCTACGTTAAAAGCAGAGCGTCTTTGCTCGCCGTAAAGTGGGCCAAGCCGACCTCGCTTCGCTCAAACATACGTTTGGCCGCACGTCTTTCCGGCTTCACTCATCCTTCTGTTTTAGCCAAGGCCCGGGCCCAATAGCTTCATCTGTTTTGTCGAGTCCGATTAATTCTTGAGGACGTAAAAGTGCTTATGTAAAGGTGGTATAATAAGCTTAAATGACAAAACAAACAGAGACTATCGGTCCAGAAGATGAAATCGCGACGGACTTGTTTTTGGCGGCCAGACTCCAGACAGAACCAGTTCCCTCCTCTGCATTGGAGAGACTAACTCACAGGAAAGAGGAGCTGACAGAGTTTAGTAAACACCACAGGAACATCGTTGGCCTGGGCGGGGCGGCCCTGGGGGCCGGCTTCGGTACCGCCTATCTGCTCTCCCGTCGCCACCACTAAGCCCCCTCTGTCTTCTCGAGTCCGAATTTTTTCGCTGGTATTGTATAAAGGGTTACTTCTCTGCAGGCGACTTGGGAGGTAGCTGCCCGGTCTTTTGATATACGTCATAACAATCGTTGCACATTAGGAGAGTCATCAGTTCATCCCTTGTGCTTGCTTCCTTTATAATCTTTGGTCCAGATGCTCTATTTTTATTGCAGACTTTGCATAAGTATCTATCTTCCATAACTTTGATTATACGCTCGTAGGAGGGAAAGTGTTATTTTTGAGATTCGATGAGAGAAACTTTTTGATTTTATCGTCTTCACCACTGTTTTAGAATAAATGGAAGGGCTTGAAAAATACTCCAAAGAGTTGTATACATATAGCATGAGTGAGGTTGATGTACACAGATACATTGCTGATACTGCTTCGGGAAGGGAAATTACCGACAATCGAATGAGAAAACTTGCTGAAGAGGATATAGCCAAGCGAGAAATATTATTGCCCCAGGTGCGTGTTATTTTGCCGGCTTTTATAGAGATTGCCGGCCGACATGGCTTCCCAGACACAAGACCAATCTTAGATCTACCACAGAATCGTGGGTGGAAGCTCGTAGAGGGCTATGATGAGTCCTACGAAACAGACGTCATTGCTGGCAGTTATCTTGTTAGACGCGTAAAATCTACGAGCTTTCCTGCACATGCATTGACGCCAATACCACCAGGAGAGACGAGTCACTGGGCAAATTCTTCTGCCATAGGGATTGACGGCAAACTTTATGACTTCGAAGAAAATATTTATTCGGAAATCTGCCCGAGACCTGGCCGAGCTAGCCGTACGGTTACACGAACTGTTTATACTGGATTGTTTCAAAACAAACCCAAACTTGTGCAAGATGTAATCCCCCCACGCCCAGTTCCTCTAGAAATAGTCAGAGGAGAAATCCTAGAGGGCGTACTATCAGTAATCGCCGGTGTAATAACTACCAATCGTTTAGAAGCGGAGTGGGCGGCTCGCTTCCCTAGCGAAACCTAAAGCCGGCGGACATTCGAGAACTAGGAGCTCACTTCATCGTTTCCAGAAAGTGAACCTGCGGAACTTCCTTCGGTCGGCCATAAAGGCTGGTCCTCGGTTCGCCTCTCTGCCAACTCAAAGGTTCTCCCTGTTCTCTCGAGTCCGGCTATTGCACGTAATGAGTTAAAGTTGTATAATACTGCGAAATGGAAGCTAATCGTGCTGGATTGGACGATGACGGTATTATCATTCCCCATAACCGTCTCGGCTCTAAGAATGAGAATATCGCCTTTGGCGCAGTAGCTGCTTTTAGTCTGGCGCGTTTTTCGCCTTTACTAGGCGGGCCCGAAGTCAGGGATGTGCTGCCGGAGCCTGTGGACGTCTTTAACCACATTGGCAATTTATCCGTCAGCTTTGTGCTGGCTAATCATATGGCTCATTCATATTGGGGAACGGGTCTTAAACTAGCTGCGCCCGAGCGCTTTAAACGTCAGCGCAATGTAATCGCCGCGGTTATCGGCGGCATCGCCCTTGCCGCCAATGCTTACGCCGAGAAGTACGGATATGGACCGGTAAGTACGCCCGACCCGCTGGATTTTGTTTATGGCTGTATCGGCGGCTACCTGGGTTATAAGGTCGGACTGCCCCGTTATATCAGGCCTGACCTCGTGAACGAGATCGTCGAAAATAGCCCGGAGGACTCCAGAAGCCGCAAGGTGGTATTGAATTTAAAAGAGGAAAAGGCCGAAAGAATAGCCGGAGCTAAGGCAAACAGAGCGAAAGCACCATCTTCCAAGCTCAGGCCTAACGACTCATCTGTCCCTAAAAAAGGTGGTGGGAAAAAGAAAAAGGTGCGCAAGCAGCAGCGTCAATCTCGCCAAAGAAATCGCTAATTGCTCCCCCGCCCCATTTTCTCGAGTCTGGAATTATTGCTGCTTTTCAGATGCCCCGACCCAAATCAGCTCTGTTTTTATAAACCTGAGCCATGTCGAAGGTCTCGAGTCCGGAGTAGGACTTCTGTTTTAGCCGATGCCCGGACCCAACCTGTTTCCTCGAGTCCGGTATAGGCCTCAGCAAAGCCACCGGCTTACATATTGCTGTTTTTCGATGAGAGAAATTTCTAGTAAGCTATGATCTAGGTTCGATTATAGCCTGAGGAAGCACTCGAACTATTTCGTATCATGTTAGCTCTCGAGCTAGTATTTTCTTGTTCTCTATAGGCACGCTTTAGGGCACCATCAATTACACGAGTCGCCGTCCTTGATGGTTTAGGCTCTGCGATATCGCTCAATTTAACTTTTCTAGAGAATAACTTTCTTATCATATTTTATAGTATAGCAGCTGCTATTTCCTCGTCTGTTAAGAATTTGGGAATAATTCCGAACAAATCATCAACATTTTCTCGGCGATTACCGATCTTATTATCCCTGTCCTTAATAATTAAACTAATTGTAACATCTTTATAGTTATCGCACAATAGTCTGAGATTCTTCTGCAGAGATTTATATGTTTCGATAAATCCACTTTTATCTATAGCACGATGTTCAATGAGTTCTCTATCTCTCGTAAAATTCCAAGCAATTTTTGGATCTTGATGGATGTAATAAATTTTAATTTTATAGCCCTTCCGAATAGCACGCTCAAGGTTCTCCATCGCTCTACCGTGGGCAAAAGTACCATCATACACAAAATCAATTTTATTCTTTATTACCTCATCATAGATTCGGCTCAAAAGTATTGATGCCGCTCCTCTGAATCTATCTGCGATTTCAGGTCTATAGCCTTCTACGCGACAGGCCAATTCGTCCATATCTATTCGTACCGGATTATTAGTAATCTCTTTCAGCAGTTCAACTGTAAACTCGGTCTTACCTACCCCTGGTATGCCTGCAGTGAAGATGCCTGCGGGGTGATCACTCGGCGTGAAACCTGCGCGGCGTATAAACTCCCTGGCTATACGCTTCTTATACTTGTTAGCCCATTCCGTGTAGTCAGATTGAGGCATCTGTCCGTCCTTCAACAGTTTGGCCTTCTTCGGGAATAGGGTTGTAGAGTTTGTAGACTAGCTGGTCGATTTTTCGATCAATCCCCTCGGCGTTGCCTAACGTTAGGTTCGCTTCATACCCCCTAAGATAAAATTGTGATAAAACTCCGAATTCACCAGCCAATGAGATTTGCGTTTTTGACAGCGAGCTAAAATCCATGATGTAAGTATACCAATAAAGGGCTAGCCGACGACCAGACCCTTTCATCTCTTTTCTCGAGTCCGGTATAGGCCTCAGCAAAGCCATCGGGCTGCATGTCCCGCGTGATGCCGGACCTATTCTAGTTTAGGTTTGGGTCACTCTTGGGGGCGTGAGGATCCCAGCTGGAGCGCCACTTACTGAAACCAACAGCCAGCCGACCAGCTTTTGAGGTTGGGGCCTCACCCCCGAAAAACACATCCTCGGGAGGCATATCGTATAACTCCGCAACGTGCTCTCTTGCCTCCTCAGGCGGCAGGTTGGTATAAACATCTGACTCCGTAATAATGCCTTCGGGGGTATGGTGGATGGCCCGGTCTATGTTAACTATGAACTTATTTTCCGGTGAATGCTCTGACATAAGACGGTACAATAAACGTTTTCATCCCTCCCGTCAATACCCGGACCCATTTTGCTTCATCTGTTTTCTCGAGTCAGAACTTATACGCTGCGTTTATAAAAAGCGTTACTATGTTAAAAATGTTTTGATTTTTTCTAGAGTGGTTTCTCGAGTACGTTTACGCTTTATGTCTTCTTCCCAAACTTCGAGGATTCCCCAGCCTAGATCCACCAGTTGTTTTCTTTGTCTTTCGTCCCTAGCTTTATTCGCTGCGATTTTTAACACCCAGTAGTCTGTGTCGCTACCGCGACGCTTAGCAAGAGCGTCATATGTTCGCCCATGCCAAAAATCACTATCTATAAAAATCGCTCGTTTTTTTCGAGGCTGTGCAACATCTGGCTTACCTAATGCATTTTTATAGTGTTTTTGAAAATATACCCCTTCTCTTTTCAAGTAAGAGAACACTATAACCTCTGCCTGTGTGTTCTCGGATCGAATTTTCGACATCACCTCTCTTCTTTTGGCTTCATCAAAAACATCCATTTATGTTCCTAAGCCAAAATCCCTAAGGTCGGGAGGAAACTTTAGCACATGATCATCTTCACCTGCTTCTTCAATTCTCGCTACATCATCAAGCCACGTTTTTAAAAATTTTTCGGCTTCTTTATCTTCGCCCTTCTTATTCATAAATTTGATAGGATTCCCTAACTGTATGTATCTTGAAGAGCGGCTAAGCTGTGACTTCATTTCGATTCCGGCTGCAAACCTTCTAATATCTGAAACGAAATCTAGAACAATGACCTTATCTTTACCCTCCGACACTCGAAGGCCCCTTCCAAGCTGTTGAACGAAAATTCGCCTGCTGTGTGTAACTCTTTGAAAAACTAAAATATTAACATCGGGTACATCTATTCCTTCATTGAATATATCAACAGCACACATTAAGCCTAGACGACCGTCATGGAAATCAGAAAGAGTAACGCTACGTTCGATAGCGCTCATTTTTTTACCATGAAAAGTGCCGCTATATATAATTCCTGCTTTTGTAAAGTCCCGGGAATTGATTTTGTCCATCATAGTGAACGCATGATCAATTTTCGAGCAAAAGACTATTGCCCTAGGGTTGGGTATTTCTGCCCAGGCTTCTTGAAGTTTGTCTATGACTGCATCATCCCATTCGCTGATGAACAATGTTCTATTTAAGGCTCGCGGAGTCAGCTCCTTTAATTTGTAGAGGTTTTTCCAATTAATATTATCAACATGCATGCGATAATCTACATTTGCTAAGTAGCCTTTGCTCATACCCTCAATAATATCCACCCTACAAATCTCTTGTTGAAAAATTGACTCAAGATCATGCTCATCAGACCTCCATGGTGTGGCAGTCAAACCTAAAAGAAACGAACCGTCTCTTGTACCCGTATTTGAGTAATCAATAAACTCTCGGTACGTCTTGCTCCCTGCATGGTGAGCTTCATCAATTATTATGAGATTGTAATTTGCTGGTAAAAAATCATTTTTGCCTATGAACTTAGCTACGCTGCTAATACACGCAAAGGTAATCTCGCTTTCGTAAACATCTCCAACCTCAAATCCATTCCACACACAGGTACTCGTGTACTTATCCAAAACTGGAAAGAAAGATTTTTCAAGCTGGTATACAAGCTCGTTAGTGTGGGCTAATACTAATATTTTGCAATTCAGCACTTTTTCCCTTATTCGTCTAATTGCCTCTGCTGCAACAAATGTTTTCCCTAACCCAGTGGCGAGTATGACTAGGCCAGACTTCTTCTGGTTGGCTAAGTATTGCCCGACTATGCCTTCTATTGCGTCTTCTTGATATGGTCTGGGGTCACGTATTTTTTTACTACTGGTCTCCAGCCTCTCGAATAATCGTAGGAGCACTGGCCTATCCCATATCTGTAAATTTATCCCTCTCTGAGCGTAAAGCTGATTCCTCATTTTTATTACATCCTGATTCACTACCGCATTGGTGGCTATAACCGGTATATCGGCATGGTATAAATCCATAGAGTGTAATACTTCGTCGACAGCTTCCGGTCCAATAACTCCACTTCTTCGAAACTTGACCTGGACGACCCAACGATTATTATTCAGGCTAGCTAATATGTCAGCACCTCCATCACCGGTGCGTCCTACTAGTCGGACGTCCTGATAGACCCCATGCTCCATTAGCCGAGCGACTGCTCTTTCCATCGCTTGCCAGGGCCCATAAGCAAGAAGGTTGTCACTTATGAACGGGCTCTTCACTGCGGCTTAACTATCTTGCTTTGGATTATTTGTAAGGATAGGTTTATCTTCTGTGTATAGAATAAGTCGGGCAGCCGATAGTTTTTATAATTTATAATGTCACTCAGTTCTGAGGCATAGCGATTAACTATCCCTCTTTGAACTTCTTCAAGGGTCGCCGCATCAGGCAGAGTTTTTTCTAATGATAGATACGCATCCTTCCACAACTTCCCATCAAAGAATTTATGGGGATACTTTTCAATTAGCTGCACCATGAGGTCGTACGGCATATACCTTAAATACTCCCCAGAATCTATAAGTTCGTTATATTGAGAACTGGATAGTCCACTAGATGCAATCTGTTTGAATATGCGTGACTTTTCATCAGCATCATAACCTTCATCTATTTCTTTAGCCATGTCTCCTAGCAGCTCTGGAAGCTTTTCTGAGATATCTTTGAGCATTAAGTCTATGTTGCGCTGGGTCTCAGCAGAGTTTAACTCAGTACGCTCCTTCCAAACGTTATTGTGGATTAAATAGTAGAGGTTCGATAGACTCCATAGCGGTCTGTTCTCATCATTTATCTTTGACTGAAAGGACTCTCTTATCCATCTCGCGATTTCGATAGCTACATAATCCTCTGGTCTATCTTGGAACTGTGTCAATCCTGGATGTGCTTGATCAATAAAAACACCGATTTCTTGCGACGTTATATGAGTAAAAACTGGGAGGCCACTGCCCCCTTTCTCCATATGCTCGTTTGGGTTAAGAAAGTAAACACTCAGCTTGATAGCTGGCATAACTTCCCCCATAGGGAGGGGCACAGCGATACTTGCTATAGATAAATCGTCTACTAAGTTTGATCGTTCTAGCAATCCCGGTAAGGTCAAGGTCTCTATGGCCCCCTTTTCTTTTTTACATTTTCTACACTCTTTAGTATCAGGCGGATTTTTTACACCACAATTCCTACATATCCATGGGTGGTCTTCTTTCAGCTCTTGGTCAGCCCCGCACGTTGGACATGTGACGCTGGAAAGGGGGATTTCCGCGTCACATTTTGTGCAAGTCTTGGGTTTAAAAATGTATCCGCAGGATTGACATGTCTCGGCAGCTTTTGAGTTTTGGAGACCACAATTTGGGCAGTCTATGACACCGTCAATTGGCCGATCATCTGCTGCAAGAACCTGTTTGTACCACTCTTCATCATCGTTATAGCCATAGCCTGGAAGATTTTGTTTGAATTTATCGTAAAATTCCTTTTCTACACTACGCGATATTCTTGTTGGAGCCCCTTTGCCTTCATCCCAATAGCCCATATATAAATCTCCGCGGCCAATGGAACGTACCCTCCTATAGCCTTGGTATAGCATAAATACTGGGGAATCATTCTCTCCCTTTGCTCTTTCGGGCTGGAGGCTTGTATCTCCCCTTAAATAAGAAACTGCTTCTTGCCATTCCGGGCTAGTTCGTTGAAAATCTGTCTTTAAGTAATCAACAGGTACGTGGTCCATATGAATTTCGCCAATTATTCTTCCATAAGGGTTATCGATAGGGTAGTCAGTTATTTGTTGTCCATCCTCCGAAGTCCAGTTGAAAAATGCCTGCTTTTCCAAAACTCGAATTGCACGGCCATTCCTTATAAGATCAATGCCGAATTGTTGATCATCGTCAAATCTTTGTATTCCCACCCATCCTTTCAGCCTTCTCTCAATAGCCCGTTTTTTACTTTTTGACTTGCAGTTAGGGTTGATACATTGATCCTGTGCCTCATCTAGTAAAGTCGAGCACTTTGAGCACCTATAATCTACGCCCAACAATACGTCCAGCGGCATCTTTGCGGGAATTTTGCCATACCTTTGGCGCATAACAAATCTTTTTTCTGTCCATGGACAGTGACGGAAAACAGGACATTTTTCATTATCAATTAGAATGGTCAGGTCTCTGGAAAGTAAAGTGGAATATCTTCTGCCAACTTGTTCTCGTAAATTGCTCTTCGTCATGCGACAGAGCTTAAGTATAAATCCATGGTTCATGTGTCCTAGCGGCCACCAGCTAGAGACTTCTACTATAGTTCCGGATGTTCTTCGGTTATTTTTAACCTTTGTCTTTATAGGTACCTTAAATGTCTTTTCACGAATCATTCGTGGGATATCAATTGTGAGGGACCCGTATGTTTCGTCATAATCCCGAGTAGTTGCGAATTCAGTTATTTGGCCCACTTTCCCCGTCGAGATGTTGAACCCCATACCAAAGAGTCCTAAGCGATCGAATTGGTTCGGATTTCCGCTAAACCCTGCTGTTACTGCATTTTTAGCCTGGTCAATACTCATACCAGGACCATTATCTTCAATCCGGACTTTACCCGTCGCTAGCTCCAATTCCTTAGTCGTAGGAAGAGATATAGTGATTGTGGGATCACTAATTTCTATGCCCTGTTCTTTCGCAGAAGAAAATCCATCTATGCTATTGTCGATCAGTTCGCATAAAGCATCTATGGGAGATATTGGATTATGCGAAATTGCTTCAAGGATTTTTGGATCTGGGCTGATATTTACTGAATCCGATGCCATTGATGTCCCGCGTTATTCTTATACTATACAACGGATCTCAGCGTCCTTCTTAGCTGACTCTGCTTGCGACTCATTTTTAATAGTAGCTTCTGCGAGTTTGACGGCGCTCTCCTTGTCTTTTTCCATTAGATCGAAACGCTCATGTAATTCTTTATCGAACTCATGGCCGCGTACTTGCTTTAAAATATCGGCATAGCCAGCCTCATCAACCTTGAAAGCTTTCTGGCAATGTGGACAAACAATTTCGTTCTTCATTATGGTTGAATTATACGCTGCGCTTATAAAAAGTCTTATTTTTGGGGTTCGATGTGAGAAATTTATAGAATCTAGGCCAAAGATAGTTGCTTTACTTTTAGGGGCCTTAGCCCGGCCCGTTCCACGATCCCCGAGTTTATAGGCAAATTCTCTAAAGATCGGGGCTCGACTTTTATGGCTCCTCCGCCGTATGATTTACCGACCCATTTGAGATTGTTTACGGTATCTGGATCCTGTAAAACTTGCCAAAGTTTTTCGATATATTCTTTCTCTTCAGAATGCGGATAGATGCAGAGAAACCCCGTTAGCGGGACAGCCCCGGCCTCGTTTTTTATAAAGCGAGCATTCCTTCTTCCGAGATAGGCAAAGAAAAATGAAGGTATTTTACGGACTTCCATCTTATACCATGGGCTTCTAGTTGAAATTAAAGCCTTTTGCGGTAAGCCTTGTTTCTCTCCTTCTGCTATATACTTCCTTACTGTCATGGGCATATCTTCTAATAAGTGACCGTTTGGGAAAAATAGACGGGTAGGCCTTCCTCTTCTCTCCAGAGCATCGAGTGAATTATGAGTTAGTAGCTCTCCCTCTGTATCTCTAGTTCTTCCCACCGCAGATATAAGGAAGTTGTCAGGTATCCCTAGACCTTCAGCCTGAATCGAAGTTAGAAAGAAAAATTCGTTTGACCCCGTTGCTATACCACGCATTACTGTGGCGAAATCTGAAAGAATAAAATCAGATTTATTGACTTTTCTTTGTGAACGGGATAAGCCTGTTGTTAAAGCTTCGCCTAAATCTCGATCGTATACGAGAAGATCAGGCTTTTTATCAGTAAACCCGCTCTTCACATATTTAAACAAAGAATTGGATTCCTCTAGTACTTTAATCCATTTTATATTTAATAGCGGCTTATCGTTTTTGATCAAAAAAATTATCGCGTTTGTATCTACTCCGGGGAAAGGCGTTGCCTTTGAGTCGAAGGTAATAACACCTTCCAGACAGAATTCTTTCGTGATCCACGCCCACAATTTTTTTGCAAAAACTCCTTCACATGTATCTGCAGGCATTATATAGGCTAGGCGACCACCCTTTTCTAGCAGACCCAGGGCTTGAATTAAGAAATAAATATGAAGACCAGCTCTACCGTCAAGAGTACTCCCAATGGCCTTTAGGCTAATGCTCTTAAATTCTCTCTTCTGTTCACTAGTCAAACTGTGGTGTCTTATATACGGTGGATTCGCCACGATAGCAGAGAACTTCTTCGTTGGAGGATTCAGAATAAAATCTCTTATTTCGATTTTAGAGTTCTTATCATATATTTTTTCCTCTTTTGCTTTGTTTATAATCTCTTCGTCTATATCGGTTCCGTAAAACTTTTTTGTTTTGTCAATTTTTTTAAGGGAAGTATAAAAAATTCCTTTGCCGGTTCCCGGATCAAACACTTCGTCTTTACTAGGGGTATAAATGTACGATACCATTGCGTCGGCTACCCATTCAGGAGTCCAAAATTGGCCTTTGCTTCGAAGTGTTTCTCTAAGTATTTTTTTATCTTTCATTGGCGCCCAATGCCTTGAGTAGCGAGATCGCTTCTTTATCTAGAAACAAACTACCACCGCTAAAGGTAACGTATGGAAGGATGTGGCCGTTTTTGTCTTCAATGACCGCTGGTAATAGTTCTGGGGCATCTAAAGCTTGGCCTAAAAGGTAAGCGTAGTGGTAATAGATCTTGTAAAGAGCTTTTTTAGTAGTAGCTCCTCCGGGAGCCTGAAAAGTTTGAATGGTTGGCTCGATAAGTCCTTGTGTAAGTAATTCTTCAAGTCTGTCTAACGCCAATCCGTAAGCCTGATCGAAGAATACGTGCCAAATGTGTATTTTCTTGTTATTTTTGGTTTGCCACTCAAGCAGTGGAGATCTGTCTTCTTCTTTAACTATTACCGTTGGCAGTACAGCAGCTTTCCTTAGCCCCAGCTTCCCTCCCAGTCGCTTTTGAGGCCTAAGTTCCTTGCCGTAATCCGGCATCTTTTTCGATACCCACAGACTATTCTCGGACTCAACTGCGACTATAGAGCGTTGGATCAGTCCTTGCAGCGCCTCTTCTTTAATAAAAGGTAGTTCTTCTACGCCTCCGATGCTATTTAGAAATTTGTCAACATATTCTTTATCGGACTTATTAAACACTAGGATGTCCGGCCTCTTTATGTGCCCTAGCCCAGCCTCGTCCAATCTTTCAAAATATAACTCAAAAGCGCGCACATCATTCGTAGGTGCTGTACTGCTCGGTCCATACGGAATCGCAAAAAAATCGGGGAGTTTATTTACTGCCTGAATTAATCTATGCTCACTCCACACGCCTTGAGACCACCTCATAAGAAAGTCGCTGCCTCGCAAGCGACGGGGGTTCAAGAGGAAACTAGTCCACTGAATAACCCCAAACCTAGATAAGCTGAGTTCGAGGTCTTGGATTGTTACAGAAAGCTCTCTTTCAAATGAATGCATACAAACTCCAATTTAAGCTAATTATAGCTTTGTTGGGGCGAAGAATACAGCGGGATAGATTCTCGGTGATATACTCTACGTAAGATGAAGGAGCTAGGAAGTCTTCAAAAAGTCCCGCTGCGTAGCATATGGATACACGAGGCCCATGCCTTTACCAGATGGCTAGCGGAAGAAAAGAATCTTGAAGTTCTAAGCGATGAGCTTGATCTGGATATCACGCTGGTTCAAACAGAAGCTGGTGTCGGTAAATTTAATGTCGACATTCTAGCCAAAGAAACAACCTCGGACAAAAAAATAATTATCGAGAATCAACTCGAACAAACAAATCATGACCATCTCGGGAAGATCATTACTTATGCGGCCGGTGTCGATGCTGAGTATATTATATGGGTTGTTGACAGTGTGCGTGATGAACATAAGCGAGCTATTGATTGGCTCAACGAACATACTGATGAAGACCTACATTTTTTCTTGGTGAAAGTAGAGCTTTGGCAAATTGGGGATTCATCCCCTGCACCTAAATTTAATGTAGTATCACAGCCAAATGATTGGGCGAAGACTGTCAAGCAGTCTACAACTTCATCGGTCAATTTAACCGAAACGAAGTTACGACAGCTTGATTTCTGGCAAAAATTTAGGGAATTTGCTCAAGAGGGTAAGACACAATTGCGACTTCGAAAACCCATGCCACAGCACTGGTATGACATCAGTTCCGGCGCATCAAACTGGCATATTGCGCTAGCGCTCAATAGCCTAACAAAAAAAATGAGTTGTGAAGTATATATACCCGAGAATAAAGAATTGTTTAAAACGTTCGAGCTACAAAAGGAGAAGATAGAGCGGCACTTAGGAAGTGACATTGAGTGGATGGAGCTACCCCGTAAAAAAGCCAGCCGAATCAAGCAGTCTGCACCATTCGATTTGAGCAAGGAAACCGAATGGCCAGACTATTTCGCGTGGTTGCTTTATAGGGCAGAGTCGTTCCGGAAGAGTTTTGGCGAATTATAGAAAGCGGCGGGTCGAAGAATACAGCTTTTGGTGCCCCTGCTTGGAATCGAACCAAGAGATTTGGCCTAGAATGCCTCACGAGCATCCTGCTCACAGGGGCAGAATGTATTTGCTCGATTGGTTCGTCTTAACCTTTTCATACCACAATTATAACTCTGTTTCATCGAAGAATACAGACAATAATTCGGACTCGAGCGGACAGATTGAATTTGACGCCAGTGAGCTAACCGCATGGCGAGGCTGTGTCTGACAAGACCGACCGCAGGGAGTTACGTAGCCACGGTGCGAACCAATCAAATATCTAACCAGTTTCCGTGAATGTCCGAGAGTTGGCACTACCTTTCGGCAAAGGTAGTAAAATTTATTTATTGAGCCGTGCGGCTACGGCAAATTGCATAAAGTAGTTTTCGATGCCGGGCGCGTCCCTGCCCTCATAGTAGGCTCGCAAATACTCTTCTTTGGCCCGCAGAATTTCCTTGCTCCGGGGAAAGCCCAGCTTATTTTTTGCCGACGTCGTGGCAGTAAAGAGGTCAATCGCCCGGGCCAGTGCTTCGTTTGCGGCGAGCTTATCACCGCGGCGCTTAGCACTGAACGTCCGGCCAACTTCGCTTCCAATGTTGCCGAGTTGTTCGAAAAGGCTCATCCGAGCCC
>JBBDZV010000057.1:0-3424 GCA_040900005.1 Saccharimonadales bacterium (SeqCode) | reverse complement strand
CGGTCATACCAGCTTGAATGCTTACCGAGCCAACCTGCGTAAATTAATGCAGTACCTAAGGGGTGAGAGGGTGGCTCTGGCGCGGACCATAGAGCGGGAAATGAAGCGAGCCGCCAAAGCTAAAGAATACGAGCAAGCCGCGGCGCTGCGCAACCAACTCTTCGCTATGCAGGAGCTGGGTCAGAAGACTCTGTTTGGAGACCGAGAAAACCTGGATGCCTCCCGCGACCAGGCTCTAGTGGAACTGGCCGATCTTTTGTCGCTCCCAAAACCGCCCTGCCGGATAGAAGGTTTTGACATCAGCCACATGGGAGGCACCGACAATGTAGCCAGTATGGTGGTATTCACAAACGGCGTACCGGACAAAGCAGCTTATCGAAAGTTTAAAATGCGCCTTAGCGGCAATGATGACTTTGCTCATATGGAAGAAGTAGCCCACCGCCGGTTCCGCGAGGAGAACCGCAAAAAATGGGGTCTGCCCGATTTTGTTCTGATAGACGGCGGGAAAGGTCAATTGTCAGCGGCCCTAGCTGCCCAAGCAGCTGCTGGAGTTCACATTCCTACGATAGGCCTGGCCAAAAAAGAAGAGGAAATAATCATCAGCAAAGACGGCAGTCTACCAGGTCAAAGCCCTGGCACGATAGCCGTCAATGCTAAGAAAGCCGGTGCTTACGTTACAGAAACCGAGGAATTTATAACGGTTCTTCTGCCGCAGTCACACCTGGTTAAACTGCTACAGCGTATTCGAGACGAGTCACACCGTTTTGCCGTCAGCTACCACAGTACCCTCAAGCGCCGCCGCCAAACAGCTAGTGTATTGGACGATATTCCAGGTATTGGCCCGCATACTCGCAAGAAGCTTCTGCGCCAATTTAGATCACTCCGGGGAATAATTGATGCGGATACGGGACAACTGGCGACTGTCGTGGGGGCAAAGAAGGCCGAGCTATTAACTAAATACTTAAAAACCTCTCGTGTGTAGCTCGCATAACTGCCTACATGCTTGCTATAATTCCATATATGGTTAAAGGCGTTTTAGCCCGATTTGTCGTCCGCTGGGCCGTATCCAGTCTAGGGCTTTGGGTGGCCGCGGCTTTGCTGGGGCCTCAAAACTTGAGTGTCGGGGGACGGTGGGCGACTGTTCTGGGAGCCGGCTTTTTTTTGGCTTTGGTCAACATGGCTCTTAAGCCCATCTTGGTAATATTGTCTTTCCCGGCAATCATCATCTCTTTGGGTCTTTTTATGCTGGTTCTGAACGGCTTTTTGATATTAATAGCCAGCTGGTTATATGATCCTTTGTTTGTGAAGAACCTCGGGGTAGCCATTGTGGCCGGTCTAGTTGTTGGATTAGTAAACTACCTGGTAACCAGGGTCATGGAGGATGTATGAGTCCCGTTAGATTCCACTTAATTTCCTGCCATTGGTTAACGTTTGATAATCAGTGCTTGCTTCAGTCATTGGATAATTTACATGAGTATTTTGGAGGTCTAACGGGATGAGCATTTGGAACTACATTACTATCGGGGCAATTCTGCTGCTGATACCGCTGATACTGGTACAAACGCGCGGTGCCAGCCTGGGAGCTGGACTAGGCGGCGGCGGAGAGGTTAATACCGTCCGGCGTGGTTCGGACAAAACTCTGCATCAGCTGACCATCATCCTGGTTTTCATCTTCGCGGGCAGTATTATTATGGAGCTAGTAGCCCAGTGAGATCTAAACGGGGTGGAGTTTTAGGATGGTAGGGGTCAAAGACCAGACCAAGAAAGAGTGGCGGCGTAAAATCCGCCGCCGCCGGCGCGAGGCGGTATCCTTGAGTCGACAGGCTGACCAGAAGGTCGAGAATCTATTAATCCGCCGCTTTGACCGGCTGGTATCGGTACGCCGCTTCGTACTGCTTTGGGTGGCCCTGTTTATCCTGCTTATAATCGGCAGCGTACTGCAGTTTAGGGCGCTATCGTCGCACTACCAAGCACTAAAGCCCGTTTCGGGGGGTATATTCAATGAAGGAATAATCGGCAGCTTTACTAATGCCAATCCGCTGTATGCCAGCGGGGCCGCCGATACCGCCGTCACCCGCCTAGTATTTTCTGGGCTTTTAAAGTATGACCAAACCAATAATCTGGCGGGTGATTTGGCCGAGAGCTGGCAGATAAATGAGGCGCGGACGCGCTACACGCTAAAGCTCAAAGAAAATATCGTGTGGCACGATAATAAACCCTTCACTGCCGACGACGTTGTTTTTACTTATCAAACTCTGCAGAACATTGAAGCCCAGTCGTCACTTTATAGCAGCTGGCAGGGTATTACCGTGGCCAAACAGGACTCACACACGGTTACTTTTGATCTGCCTAATCCCTTGGGTTCTTTCCTGCATTCGCTTACAAACGGTATCGTTCCTAAGCACATTCTGGCGGATTCTCAGCCCGAACACCTGCGCAGTGACCCCTTTAATACATCGCCTATAGGTACGGGCCCTTTTCAGTGGCGGTCAGTGGAAGTCAGCGGTTTAAATAGTACCGACCGTCAGCAAAGAGTAACGCTGGGGGCCTTTGACAAATATTGGGCGGACCGCCCCAAGCTGGATGGCTTTAGTATCATAACCTTCACCGATGAGCAGCACCTAGTGGAGGCCTTTGAAAATAAACAGCTCAACGGTATGAGCGGTTTGGAAGCGCTGCCGGAGAGCTTAAAAAAGGATAATCACGTACAGGCCTATGCCACAGCTTTGACGGCATCAGTCATGGCTTTTTATAATAATTCTAATCCTACTCTTGGCAACGTTGGCGTAAGGCGGGCTCTAACTCACGGAGTAGACCGAAAGCAGTTACCGGAACTGTTTGATTATCCGACCCGCTTTTCCGACAGCCCTCTGCTTCGTGGTCAGCTGGGCTATAATCGGCGTATCACTCAATTGCCGTATGACCAGGCCCGCGCCAATAAGCTTTTAGACGAAGCGGGGTGGACACGCGGCAAGGGCGGCCAGCGTTTCCAGGATAACAAGCCTCTAACCCTCAACCTTAGCACCCAAGACACTCAGAATTATTCCAAAGTAGCTAAATTCCTACAGGAGCAATGGGGTAAACTAGGGGTCAAGCTAGATGTTAAATATTATAATGGCGAAGATCTTCAGGCTTTCGTCATAGGCAGTCATGACTACGATATCCTGCTATACGGCATTAGCATAGGAGTAGATCCGGACATTTATGCGTACTGGGACAGTTCGCAGGCTAGCCTGACTTCGCAAGGACGACTGAATCTTAGCGAATATAAATCTACGGCGGCCGACCAGGCCATCCAATTTGCCCGTACGCGCTCCGACGAATCTATCAGAGCAGTGAAGTACCGGGCTTTTCTAACCGAGTGGGCCAAGGATGCCCCCGCTCTTGCACTTTATCAACCCAACTTCTTATATGTCAGCCGCGG
>JBBDZV010000056.1:1182-3476 GCA_040900005.1 Saccharimonadales bacterium (SeqCode) | reverse complement strand
ACCACTAGCAGATCAATCACTATGGGAGACTACTTCGAACGAAAGCTCGACGACAAAAGGCGGCTGACACTACCGCCCGAACTCCGAGCCGAGTTTACAAGCGGAGCAGTCATCACCAGGGGATTCAAAAATTATCTGCACCTATACCCTACGTCTGTCTGGGACGAACTGGTCGAACCGGAGCTGTCAGGGAACATCCTTGACGAGGCTACCGCCGACCTGAATGTTAAATTCCGGATGGGCAAGGCGGACAGCGAGGTCGACGGCAAGCAGGGCCGTATCCAACTGCCGCAGCACTTACTGGACCATGCCGGCATTGACCGCGAAGTGATTGCCGTTCGCGCAGGGCGCTATTGGCGCCTAATGCGGCCAGGCATAGAAGGGTAGAGGACCGATGTTCTTTGACAATCAGTAGCAAGCAGCGAATAGCTCCCGCACCTTTTCGTGAAGTTCCGTAATCTGGCCTGCCGACTACTCCACTCAGAAAAGGTAAGGGACAAGAAAACTAAAACAAGTTCGAGATTAGCTATTTGGCAGCCAGCCGGCGGATTAAAAGGGCACCACCGTTAAATAACCCTCGTACCTTTTTCATTTGTAACACCTCCCAAAACTCCACCTCACTAGTCTCTTATTTATTAAGGGACAACCTTTAGAGCCTGTAAGCAAGATTAATTTATTAATCGCGCTTCAAGCTCCAAACTTTGAAAAAACAAAAAACCAACAAAAACAAAAAGCTGGCTGCTGATTAGGTGATCTTGCAAAGCAAGGTCGGCTAAATAACCGGGCTGAAGGTCCGGTGTTATAGCCAAGATCTTGCAAAAACAAAAACCCCACACCTTTTCGTGAAGTTCCGCAATCTGGTTACAAACTACTCCACTCAGAAAAAGTAAGGGGCAAGCAAAAACCAAAAGAAAAATATGCCAAGACAACACACTGACGAAGAGGGAAGACCCCATATCCCAGTACTGCTAACCGAAGCACTGGAGTATCTGGGTCCTAAGAAAAACGACTCGTATCTTGACGTAACAGCCGGTTACGGCGGCCATGCCAAAGAAGTTTTGAAGCACACCGATAACCCGGAAGGGGCGACGCTGGTAGACCGAGATGAGATGGCAGTAAAAACACTGCAAGAAAATTTCGGGCACAAGGGAGCGCGGATTATCCACAAGGATTATCTAGCGGCCAGCCAGGCGCTCGCCCAAGAAGGGAAGAAGTTCGATATGATCTTGGCAGATCTAGGGGTAAGTTCACCGCACCTTAACATGCCCGACCGGGGTTTTACGTTCGCAGAGAGCGGACCGCTGGACATGCGTATGGACCAGCGCCAGGCTTTGACAGCAGGCGATTTGGTCAATAACGCCCGTGTGGAAGAGTTGGCTGACATACTGAAACGCTATGGAGAGGAGCCCAAAGCCCATTCCATTGCCCAAAGAATTACCGAAAATCGACCGATTACCACCACCACTCAGCTTGCTACAATCATCTCCCAGGCCATAGGGTGGCGGGGCAGGCGGAGTAGAATCCACCCAGCGACCCGCAGTTTCCAGGCTCTTCGGATAGCCGTTAACGATGAACTATCCCAGCTGGAAAAAAGCCTACCCATTTGGGTAAGCCTGCTAGCGCCAGGAGGAAGGTTAGTAATCATCAGCTTTCATAGCCTAGAAGACCGTATTACCAAGAAGTTCTTTGCCGAACATGCCGCTTTTGCCTACGACGCAGAGCTTGAAGCTCTGACCAGAAAACCGGTGACGCCGTCACCCACTGAAATCGTTTCTAATCCGCGAGCCCGTAGCGCCAAGCTCAGGGCAAGCCGTAAAAAATAAAAACAAAGAAAGGTCAAAAGGAAAAACTCGATGCCGATTAAGGTAGAGTACAGAAATTCCCGTGCAAGTAGAGTGCCCGTTAGGGTGCTTTAGAGGGGAATGGCAGCGCGCCTTGCACAAAAAACGCGCTGCCGCCAAAACAAAAACAACTATGACATACTCAAGCTCAACATCTATAAGTCGCCAGGCGTACGCCAGGCGCAACCAAAACGCAGTATCATTTACCGATGCCGCCAAAACCTTAGGCCCCATCAGTAACAGTATCATCCTGATAGTCTTAGCCTGCCTTATTGGATTGCTATATTTGACCCAAGTTACCAAGACTAATAGTTACGGGTATACTATCAATGGTTTACAGGAGCAACAGAGCCAACTGCAAAACGACAAAGCCAACTTGGAAGTGACGGCCGCTCGCCTGCAGTCGTTAGACAGGGTAGCCCAGAGTAAGGCCGCCAAAAGTCTGGTTTCGGT
>JBBDZV010000056.1:0-1082 GCA_040900005.1 Saccharimonadales bacterium (SeqCode) | reverse complement strand
AGTCCTAACCGCCGACTCTCCATCTGGTATGGAGCTATAATTTTGGTAGTAATTATTTTTATAGCCCGGCTTTTTTACTTGCAGGTTATTCAGCACGACTACTATAAGACTCAAGCACTCAACGACCAACTCAAGGAATATGTCATAGCGGCTGACCGGGGAGTCATTCAGGCTCACCAGGGTAGCGACATTGTGCCGATAGTCTTAAACGAGAAACTGTACACCTTATACGCCGACCCACTGTTCATAGAAGACTCACCTAGCACTGCCGCTAAGGTAGCGGCTATTACGGACGGAGACCCTAAACACTACACCGAACTGATGAAGACGCCTAAAAGCCGCTATGCGGTTTTAACCAAGAGAGTTAGCGAGGCGCATAAAAAGCAGATAGCGGCACTGAAACTACCAGGAGTAGGGTTACAAGCCCAGCTTTATAGAACCTATCCCCAAAAGACTTTAGCCGCCCAGCTACTGGGGTTTGTCAACAATGAAGGGAAGGGAACTTATGGGATAGAACAAGCTCTTGATAAAGACCTAGCCGGTGTGCCGGGCAGACTGAAAGCTGTAACCGATGCCCGGGGTGTGCCGCTAGTGGCCAGTAAAGACAATATTCAAATCGATCCTAAACCCGGCAAGGACGTTGTGCTGACTATTGATTTGGCCATGCAAAAGGAGCTGGAGAATCATCTTAAGGCCGGCCTAGCCCGGGCCAGAAGTAAATCGGGCAGTGCCTTGATTATGGATCCGTATACAGGGGCTATAAAAGCTATGGCCAACTATCCAACTTACGATCCAGCCGAATATTTCAAAGTCAAAGACGCCAGCCTTTTCACCAATGCCGCAGTAGCCCGGCCTTTGGAGGTGGGATCGTCCATGAAGGTGCTGACAACTGCAGCGGCTCTGGACCAGGGCGTTATAAAGCCCGACACTACTTATAACGACCCGGGTCGATGGACCTTGAACGGCCACGTTATTAAAAATGTCGAGGAGTCGGCCGGCTCTGGCCCGCGCAACATTTCCCAACTGCTTAACCTGTCTCTTAACACAGGGGCCACCTGGATGCTGATGCAGATGGGCGGGGG
>JBBDZV010000055.1:0-3483 GCA_040900005.1 Saccharimonadales bacterium (SeqCode) | reverse complement strand
CATCATGCATTACCATCCACGTGGCTGAAAAACCTAGCCACACCCAGAAAGCCGTGCTCACCGCGGCGCTTAGGTACGAGCCGCCAAAGAATTGATAAGATAGATAGGTCACGTGGGCTAAAACGTAGGCTGTCACAAAGGACATCGCAATAGCAATACCAATGGCTCTGTTGCCGCTCTCGCGAGCTTTCTTTTCGTCTATACCAGTTAATTTCATCCATATTTTTCCGAATACCAGCGGCGAATACCACAGGCTCCCAACCACCATAGCTGCAAAAGTTGCGCCTAGTATCCCGACCCAGTTAAGCTGAACTTCCATCTTTAGACCTCCTTTACCCTCCTAAACTTTCTTGCCCTCCTAAAGTTTAGAGAAGTTTTGGCGGGCGAAGAAAATTTGTGTGGGCTTTTAGTTGTATAACCATAAATATGCTCTCCAAACGCTGGGATTGCAATAACTAAAGTTAGTTAGTGATGCCCAAAATATTCCCGGCCGGATCTTTGAACCAAGCCGACCGTATCTCGCCCCATATGTGAACATCGCCCTCACGCGTGGTCTCAGGAAAATCATAATGCTCAAACTTCACCCCCTTATCCTTTAATTGCTTGGCTACAGCGTCTACGTCATCCACTCCCCAGTTGGCGGCCGTGCCTTTATTAGTCCCGGCATATTTGGATTGGTAAACCATCACCCTGGTTTTGCCGCTGGTATAGAAACTGCCCATACCGGACGGGTCACTGCCGGCCTCTTTTAATCCCAGTGTCTCTCCGTAGAACTTTTTGGCCGCCGCCATATCATCCACCGGCAGCATCGTGTATACGTCTTTGTCGTTTAACATCTCAATACTCTCCCCTTACAAGGATTAATTATACGCCTGACTGGCTTGCCCCGTATTAATTCCTGAATACCGAAGAGGTTGAATAAACCTATTTCAGAATATCATGCATTAGTGCCGGGGTTAACTATTCCCCTTCAGGCATTCTTCTAAAAGTTCCGGAAAAGTATCATCGGGCATGTAGTGGTGGGTAAAATGGCCCTTGTCTTTGAATTCTACGTATTTAGCTCCCTTCAGTTTTTGTCGCAATTCCTTGACTGAAGTCTGTATCTCTTCAACGTCGTCAATGGAATGGAAAATGGTTAGACCGGCAGTACGAGCAACCAAATTTTCATCTATCTCGAAGTCAAAGGCCGGCCAGTCTTCTTTCTCAATGTCAATCCACGGCGCCACCAAGACCACTTTACCGACCTTTCGGTCCGGATTCTTACTAAGCCACTGCACAATCATCCCGCCGCCACAGCTGTGGCCGACCAGAATGGTATTCTTGTCAGGATTGTAGCGCTCAATTTCCCTTGCCCAGCTTTCATAGGAAGGCTTGTATGGGTTCTTGGCTTCAGGCGTTTGCGCAAGTACTCTTTTCCTTAACAATTCGCGTTGGAGCCACAGTAGCCAATGTGAGTTTGAAGGACTGGGATAGTCGTCTATTAGATATTCACTCCTGGTCGGCCGCCCGTGCAAAATAATCGCGTTTTTCATTATTTCTCCCAAATATGCTTTTCCCCATCGGAGAAATTCACTTCATCAAAAAGGGAAATCTTATTAGGAGTGAAGCGATAGAGCAAGTGCTTATTCTTACCAGCCATAAAGTTGTCATAGAAATCTTTACCCGTATCATACTTTGCTGTATATGCCTCCATAACCTTGGCTATCTGTTCCGCTTCTTTGACTACAGAAGCATCCCCTTCCGCTTGGATCCCAATTATAGGATTCTTGTCATGCTTGATCGGGATAGCTATCGCAACTTTATTATGGTGTTCAATTTCTTGGCTATGTCGTCGAGTAGGCAAACTTAACCAGTATAAATTCTGATTTTCGTCTTCTGCGTAGTAAACGGTGCAAATCCAGGGCTGATTACCACTTACTGTAGCAATCTGCATCATTCTGCCCTGCTGTAAATACTTTTGAATAAGCTCAGTTAAGTTTTGTGCTGAGTCCATCGACTTTAACTCTGTCTTGTTTAGTTGTGTCGCGGTTGCGGAGGGTGACGGTGTTGTCTTCCAGAGTTTGAAAGTCAATCGTAACTGTGTGTGGCGTTCCGATTTCGTCTTGGCGGCGATAGCGTTTGCCGATGTTCCCATTGTCGTCCCACATCACATCGCCCACCCCTTTCTTCAGCGTCTTGTAAACCTCGCGCGCCTTTTCTATCAGCTCCGGCTTGTTTTTAAGTAGCGGGAAGACGGCAACCTTGACGGGTGCCAACTCGGCTGGCAGTTTCAAGTAGATTCGCTTCTCCCCTTCTACCTCATCCTCACGGTAAGCCGCCGCCAGTACAGCCAAGATTAGTCTGTCAACGCCGAAGCTTGGCTCTACCACGTGCGGGATGAACGGCTCACCGCCGTCTTTTGGCCGGTAGGCCATGCTGACACCGGAATGTTCCTGATGCTTTTTCAAATCGTAATCTGTGCGGTATGCCAGCCCCGCCAGCTCGCGCTGACCAAATGGAAAATCAAATTCAAAATCTATGGTGCGTTTAGAATAATGCGCCCGGTCGCTCTCCGGCACTTCTTTTTCATGGACTGAGGCGCCGGGCAGACCCAGCTTTTTAAAGAACGTGGTCATACCGGCCCGCCAATCTTCAAAGGCCTTCTCCCACTGGTCCGGATGGACGAAGTATTCCACTTCCATCATCTCAAATTCACGCAGGCGGAACAGAAATTCACGGGGGCTGATTTCGTTTCTGAAACCTTTACCGGTCTGAGCCAGTCCGAACGGCATATCCGGGTAAAACGTATCCACGATATTTTTGAAATTAACGAACATTCCCTGCGCTGTCTCCGGCCTCAGATAGCTTAAAGAATTCTGATCATAAACCATAACACTGTTTCTATCATCGCGGTCTTCCTTGATAGTAAATGAAGAAACTATTTCGCCCGATCTATCTTTCACTTCAATTTTGCCAGAGACGCGATTATTTTCAGAGTTTTCATAGCTCCCCCATGTGGGGCCTACAGGTGTCCTGAACATCATATTGAACTGCCGAGGCTCACCTAAAGTCCCCTCTTTGCCACAGACCGGGCATTTGCCGCCCTCTATGTGATCTTGCCGCAATCGGCTATTGCAATCACCGCACTCCACCAGAGGGTCGTTGAAGCCACTGGCGTGGCCGCTGGCCTCCCAGACTTTCTTGTTCATCAAGATGGCCGAGTCCATAGGGTACATATCTTCCCAACCTGTTACGAACGAATTCCACCAAAGGTTCATAATGTTATGCTTTAGCTTTACGCCCAAGGGCCCGTAATCGTAAACACCGGCCAGGCCACCATAAATCTCACTGCCCGGATAAATAAACCCCCGGCGCTTCGCCAAGCTAACAATATCTTCCAATGAAACTTGTGCCATCTTAGTTCAGATTATATCCGAACAAAGGACTGGAGCATAGACTGAACAAGCGGCTGGACTAAACCGGTCAAGCCTTCTGCGCCCTGAA
>JBBDZV010000054.1:0-3495 GCA_040900005.1 Saccharimonadales bacterium (SeqCode) | reverse complement strand
TATCTTAATCTCTTTTGAGCATCACGGCAAAGGCTTCGGCCGGGATGTCGACTTTCCCAAATCGCTTCATACGTTCTTTGCCTTTTTTCTGCTTAGCCAAGACTTTCTTTTTACGGGTTACGTCACCGCCGTAAAGACCGGTGGTTACATCCTTGCGATAAGCGCTAATATCTTCTCTAGCGATAAATTTTCCACCAATGGCGGCCTGAACGCTGACTTTGAAGTTCTGACGGGGAATTACTTCTTTGAGTTTAGCAACCGCTGAGCGCGCCAGCCGCTCAGCTTCCACGCGATGAGTCATAACCGCTAAAGCGTCTACTCGGTCACCGGCTACAAAAAAGTCCAATCTTACTAAGTCCTCCGGACGGTAGTCTTCAAGATCGTAGTTAAAAGAGCCGTAGCCGGAAGTTATGCTTTTAAGCTCATCATAAAAATCGGTGAGAAGGTTGGCCAACGGTGCCTCAAAATCAATGATGGCTAACTGGGCATCCATGTAGCCGATGTGCTTATGTACGCCCCGAGCGCTTACTATTAGCTGTAGTATGGCGCCGACATAGGCATTTGGAGCCACGATTTCGCCCTTTACCCAAGGTTCATTTATCTGTTCAACCAGGCTAAGGTCAGGTAATTCCGTGGCGGATTTGATTGTGATTTCGCGGCCACCGACAAGCTTAACGTGGTAGTCAGTCGAGGGATTAGTGATTATAAGCTTTAGGTCATACTCCCGCTCCAGTCGCTCCCGAACAATGTCCATATGAAGCAGTCCCAAAAAGCCAATGCGAAAGCCAAAGCCAAGCACCGGTGAATTCTCGGGGACATATTGAAGGGCCGAATCGCTCATAGATAATTTCTCAACAGCGTCTTTTAAGACCTGATAGTTCTCGTTGCTCTCCGGAAAAAACCCGGCATACACAAATGGTATTACTTCCTTGTAGCCGGGTAGGGCTGGGGTTGAGCGGGCAATAGTAGCTAAGGTGACTGTGTCGCCGACTCTTGCCTCTCGTGTTGTCTTAAGATTAGTGACCACGTAACCTATCTCGCCTGTTTTAAGGGTACCTGTGGATGTCATGCCTGGATTTAAACTTCCCACCTCCAGGGCCAGCCCCTCGGCTTCGGTCGCCATCATTTTAATAATGTTATTCTTGGCTATTTGTCCGTCCACCACCCGTACGTACAGGATGACACCGCGATAGTCGTCGTAATAGCTATCAAAGATTAAAGCCCGCGTCGGTTTATCGGTTCCGCCTACCGGTGGCGGTACTTTTTCAATCACTTTATCCAACAACACATCCACACCTTGCCCGGTTTTAGCGCTAACCAGTAAGATGTCCTCCTCTTTGCAGCCGAGTAAGCCCCCTACCTCGGCTTTAACCCTCTCTACGTCAGCAGCTGGAAGGTCAATTTTGTTTAGCACGGGGATGATGGTCAGTTCAGCAGCCAGCGCTAGGTAGACATTGGCTAGAGTCTGGGCTTGAATACCTTGCGATGCATCAACAACCAATATCGCCCCTTCGACGGCTTCTAGGCTACGGCTTACCTCGTAGCTGAAATCGACATGGCCCGGGGTGTCTATCAGATTTAATTCGTAGCCTTTGTGCTTCATACGAACGGGCGCCAGCTTGATTGTAATCCCCCGCTCCTGCTCCAGCTCCATCTTGTCGAGTATCTGGGCTTTCATCTGCCGTTTTTCTATCGTACCGGTCAATTCCAGCAAACGGTCTGCCAGCGTCGACTTACCGTGATCAATATGAGCAATTATGCAAAAATTCCGAACTTTGGATTGTTCCATTGACTATCTATTATAACAGAGGTGGCATAAATGTTTTAAGGAAAAAGATAGCCCAGAGCAAGAGGATTCATTCCGTACCCGGCTTTGGTAAGAAAAACCGCTAGGTTTGTCTTATAGGGCGAAGCCGCCATAACAGAGGTGGAGCCATAGGGCATTACTGAATACGAACGGGCTTAAGGATGAGTTTACGGAGCTTATTCATAACCGGTCGGACTTCTTCCATACCGAATATGGAAGAAATGACTATATGGACGACTATTGCCGGGACTGCTACTAAAAGGAGTTTAGTACTCAAAGTAATAAAACCTCGGTCAGTATCAAGCAGAGGAACCAGCTTTACCATTGTGTAGGCTGTCAAAGCCGTGAACCCAGTGACCGATAATGTTCGGGTAACACTCCCCCAAAAATCCACAGTAAATAGTTTGTGGTCCCGCCACATCATAATCAGCAACAGCACGAACACTTCAAAGGCCGCAACTATTGACTGCGCCAGAGCTAGACCGGGAGCTTCATAGAGCCTCGATAGTACAAAGGCCAGGTAAATGTTAAGGGCGACTGCGAATAAAGATACGAACAAGGGGGTTTTGGTGTCTTTGTGTGAATAAAAGTAACGAGAAATCAGTGAATATAGGGTCCTAAATAAGACGGCTCCAACCAAAAAGCCGAAAATTACAGCTATCTCCGGGGCGTTATTTTTGTATATGATACGAGCCAAGTGTCCACGAGCGAAGTAGCTGATTACCGCTACAGGCATAATTATCCAAAACAGCACACTCAATATACGCAGAAAGTCGCGGCGGTAAAGATCCGGCCGGCCTTGGGACAACCGCTGATTAAGGCGCGGGAATGCGGCTGTGGAAATCGTTGTACCGATAAGCAGTATAGGCGCCATATGCAGAATGAAGGCATTTTCATAGAAACTTATGACACCCTGGCCGATACTGCCCGCCCGGTTAGTCTCGACGATACTATTAACACCGTCAATGCCCTGATCCAGCGAGCGCGGGGGCAATTGTTTGAGCATCCTCCGAAAATCAACACTATGCCAATTGATAGTCGGGCGATACTGAAACCGCATACCATAAAGGCCAAAACACACCACCAGAAGCTGCAGAATGGCGCCTATTAAAGCACCGATGCCAAGACCGATAATTCCCAGGGAATCCTTGAAAACGTAGGCGCTAACTATGATACATCCGTTATATATTAGTGGTGCTATAGCAAAGAAAAAGAAGCGGCCGAACGTCTGCTGTAGGCTGGTTAGAATACCCGATATCGTAAATAGCAGCGGGTTTAAGGCAATCAGACGCATGATGGTCACAGCATTATCAATTTGATCAGGGCCGGCATTGTTACTCATCACCAAACGGGCTAGGGGTTCGGTAAATACCAGCATAATCACCCCAACTACCGCCATTAAGATACCTAGAAGGTTAAGTAGTCCTGAGGTCATCTCCCATACAGATTTACGGTCGCCTTTCTCTAATTTATCGGTCAAGAAGGGCATGAAGGCTACACCCAAGGCGCCGGCAGCAATGGTATAGAAGAAGAAGTCCGGAATCTTAAAAGCCGCAAAGTAGGCGTCGGTACTTCCTGGTCCTACGGCCTGAAACTGACCGTTGATCACCTGAGTACGTAAAAAGCCCAGGACCTGACCAAATAAAGAAGCGCCGACCAGTAAGGCCGCGGCGCTTGTTAAGGTAAGC
>JBBDZV010000053.1:0-3699 GCA_040900005.1 Saccharimonadales bacterium (SeqCode) | reverse complement strand
GCACGCTTTAGTGGACGCTGGTAATAGCATGGTGGTCATCGAGCACAACCTAGATCTTATTAAATCAGCCGATCATATCATTGACATGGGCCCGGAAGGCGGCGAAGCCGGCGGACATATTCTGGCTGAAGGCACCCCGGAGCAAGTGGCTAAGGTAAAAGACAGCTACACCGGACAATTTTTAAAGCTTCACCTTTAAAATGTCCTTCCCGCGAATTTGTTACACTAAAGTTAAATGAGAAGTGAAGCCTGGATCGGCAGTGAGAAAATTGACCATGGTGAAGATAAACCGCGCGAAGAATGCGGGGTATATGGTATCTATGCTCCTGGACAGCAGGTGGCCAGCCTAACATACCTAGGCCTTCAGGTTCTACAACACCGCGGGCAGGAGGGAGCAGGAATAGCAGTGAGTAGCGGTGATTACATCATGGCAGTAAAAGACGTCGGTCTCGTTCACCAAGCACTACGCGGGGGAGAGTCACTAAAAGGCTTACCAGATGGGCATATCGCAACTGGCCATGTGCGTTATGGCACCCATATTGGCAACAGTCTGGATGATAGTTTTAGAGCAGTGCAGCCTATGATAGGAAAGTCTGAAAAAACCGGGATTGAATTTACGGTTAGCCACAATGGACATATTCTTAATTTTGATGAGCTCAGCCAAAAACTTCCCCACAATGGCGGCTACGCAACTGACAGCGAGCTAATCACCAGGCTTATAGCCAACGAGCTAGACCGGGACTCCTGCCCAGACCTGCCAACAGCCATAACAGCAGCTGTCAGCAGGTTAAAAGGTGCCTACTCTCTGGTGGTCATGAGTAAGGATAGCTTACTAGGAATACGGGACCCTCACGGCTTCCGGCCGTTGGTACTCGGAGAATTGCCGGGATCCGGATGGGTAATTGCGTCTGAAACTGGCGCCTTAGATATAACTAAAGCAGAATTTAAGCGTGAAGTAGAGCCCGGAGAAATAGTAGAGATAAATGATACAGGCTTAAATTCCTTCCATCCGTTCGAGCGCGTGGATCCAGCGCTGTGCGCATTTGAGTTTGTATATTTCTCGCGTCCAGACGCTGTAATGGAGGGGGAAAATGTGGCCAGAACACGCATACGTATGGGTAAGCAGCTTGCAGTAGAATGTCCCGTAGAGGCGGATATTGTTATCGGAGCACCGTATTCAGGCAGCTTGGCGGCCAAAGGCTTTTCCGACGAATCTGGCATTGAGCTCGTAGAAGAGGGCTTAGTAAAAAATCGGTATGTCGGTAGATCTTTTATTGTGGCAGGGCAACTTAATCGTGAAAATGCTGTACGCATGAAGCTTAATGCCAACCGATCATTTATTGAAGGCAAGCGCACAGTGCTGATTGATGATTCAATAGTCCGCGGTACAACCACTACCGAAATTGTTAAGATGCTCCGCAACGCCGGCGCTTCAGAAGTGCACCTGCGTATTTCATCTGCGCCCTATCGGTGGCCCTGTTTCTACGGTATGGATACGGGCGATCCTAGCAAACTGATTGCTGTTCAGCATGAAGCTATTAATCAAATATGCCAAGAGCTTGGAGCTGACAGCTTAGAGTACTTGTCTACCGAAGGCCTTAGATTAGCTATTGGTCCACTTGCCGGCCACAAAATATGCTTGGCGTGCATGACCGGTAAATACCCCACAGAAGTTCCCAGAGACTCAGGCGTACTGAAGTAAAATTGTGACAACCTATCTTTTACCGAAGAAGTGATTCCACTCCTCTTTTATAGCGGCTTTTAGCCGTCGCCGGGAATCGGCGTGTTTGAAAACATGTGCTAACCCGGCGGCTAAGGATAGGGGAGCAAATAAAAACAGCATCCATTTTATGTATTTCTCAAAGTCCGGAAAAGACGTACCCAGCCAATACCCGCCAACGCAGAGAGCGCCTACCCACAGCATTCCGCCAAGGATGTTATAAAACGCGAATTGGCGCATATCCATACGGCCCATGCCGGCTACAAATGACACGAAAGTTCGGACAATCGGTATAAAACGGGCCAAAAGTATAGTCTTACCGCCGTGAGTTTCAAAAAAAACCTGGGTCTTCTCAATGTATTCGTGGCGGAAGAAAATGCCATCCTTACGTTTAAATAAACGCGGGCCCGCCTTCCGACCGATAAGATAGCCGGAATGATAGCCGAGTGTAGCCGCGAAGAAAGTGACGACCAACAATGCTTCTATAGGAAAAGTTCCTTTGGCTGCAAAAAAACCAGCCGCTAAAAGCAAGCTGTCTCCTGGCAGAAAAAACCCCACCAGTAGCCCAGTTTCCGCAAAAACCACCAAAGCGATGGCTAGCAAACCACCGGCTTGGATAATAGTATCTGGGTCAATCATCTCACTGCCATTGTAGCAAGGACCGGCTGTAATCTGTTATAATAAAGAAAAGTAAGAAGAAAGCGGTTTTTCAGACAATGCCTACTGTTGATAATCCAGTACAGCTACAAGAACGGACAGTTGTCCGTAAAGGTCTAAGAGCTCTTCGTAATGAAGGGCTGATTCCGGCCGTAATCCATAACCATGGTCAGCCGTCTTTGCACGTCATGGCACCGCAAACCGAGCTAAGCCAAATTTACCGCGAAGCCGGTAAGCACCACCCCCTTCAGCTCAATGTAGGCAAGCAGAATTTCCTGGCCTTAATCAAAGATGTTCAATACGATCCGGTTAAGCGACGGATGCAGCACGTGGTTTTTCAAGCTATTCGGCGCGACGAGAAAGTGGAAGCTGAAGTGCCTATACGGCTTGAGGGCGAGATACCGGCCGAAAAGGTGGGTCTTATCGTCCTTCACCAACTGGATAGCGTCCAAGTAGAGGCCCTGCCCCAAAACCTGCCTGATGAGTTTGTGATTGACGGTGCAAAACTAGTTGAGCTTCATGACAAGCTAACGGTGGCCGACCTGACTGTCCCCGAAGGCGTGACGATTCTGACAGAAGAAGACCATCCGATTGCGACCGTCGTGGAAACCCGGGCTCAAATGGCTGAGGAAGCCGAAGAGGAAGCGGCTGAGGGCGAAGAAGGCACCGAAGAAGGTGAAGACGACAAAACCGAAGACGCCACTGAAGACGAGTAGGTCTTTCTTTATAGAATTTGTGATATGACAGAGAAGCTAACCAAGCGATTAGCCGCTTTACCCACGACGCCCGGAGTCTATTTCCATAAAAGTGCAGCGGGAGAAATTATTTACATTGGTAAAGCCGCTAACCTACGTAGCCGGGTGCGCCAGTATTTCCAAAAAAGCCGGGCTCTAGATCTTAAGACAGAGGCTCTGGTGTCCGAAATTGCCGACATTGATTGGACACCTCTTGAGACCGAGGCAGACGCGCTTTTTCTGGAGGCTGAGCTAGTTCGGCGCTATATGCCTCGGTTTAACATACTGCTTCGCGATGATAAGTCACTGCAGTACGTCAGGGTTGATTATAAGAGCGACTACCCGACCGTCAGCTTGGTGCGGCGGCCGCTAGATGATGGGGCGGAATACTTTGGGCCTTATCTAAATAATCTTGCTATCAAGCGGGCTTTGAAGTACCTGCGGCGGGCCTTTCCGTACGCTACACATAAACCGCTTAGCACGCAAAGAGCCAGCCTGCACTATCATCTGGGGCTGGACCCGGGCCTGGAGGGCGGTCATACCAGCTTGAATGCTTACCGAGCCAACCTGCGTAAATTAATGCAGTAC
>JBBDZV010000052.1:2413-3707 GCA_040900005.1 Saccharimonadales bacterium (SeqCode) | reverse complement strand
TTGTCTTACGTTTGAAGCAAGCACTGATTGTCCAACCATAACCAGAGTGCGGAAGCTAAGTGAGTTCTAACGGGATAAATGATCGCCCCCGGCGCAGCTCCTCCTTCGGTCGCTTAAACGCTTTTGCCGGGCGGGCTTCAGCTAGTTTGGCTACTAGGCGTCACAAGCCCGATTATTGGCTGCTAATCTTAAGCGCGCTTTTCTTGAGCATCGGCTTTGTAGTCATTTATTCTATCAGCCCGGGTTTGGCTGCCAGCCAAAACGTCAGTCAGAATTATTTCATCACCAAGCAGCTGGTAGATGTGTTTCTGGGGCTGGGCGTTTTTGCCGTGGCGGCTTTCATCCCGACTTCTTTTTGGCAGAAGATAACTAAGCCGCTGGTAGTGACAGCGGCAGTGGCCTCTCTTGTGGTGATGTTTATGCCGCTGGATTCGGTGTACCAGGCCCACCGCTGGATTCGTCTGGGCGGTCTGTCATTTCAGGTAGCTGAGCTTATAAAGCTGGCGCTGCTGGTCTGGGCCGCCAACTTCCTTGCCATCCAGTGGCGGGCCGGTAAGCTGGGGGATACCAAGGCGACGTTGCAGCCGCTTTTAATAGCCCTGGCGGCAGTCGGGCTGGTGGTAGCCAAATTCCAAAGCGACCTCGGGTCGGCCGGAGTCATGATTGCCATGTTAGCATTGATGGCCTATACGGTAGGCGTTCCGCTTAAAAAGGTTGCTTTAATCGGCCTAGCCGTATTAATGGTTATGACCATTGCCATTAGTAGCAGCAGCTACCGTCGTGAGCGACTGACCACCTTTTTACATCCCATGAGCGACTGTCAGGACAGCGGTTACCAAGCTTGCCAAGCCTTAAAATCGGTTGGCTCGGGCGGTTTAGTGGGATTAGGGCTCGGTTATAGTGTCCAGGCTTACGGTTATCTGCCGGAAGCTGCCAATGACTCAATCTTTGCCATCATCGCCGAGAAATTTGGTTTTATCGGTACGCTTTCCATCGTGACACTGTACGCGGTCTTTATTACCAGGATGAAAAAGATTGCTGCTCACACGGTTAATCCTTTTAGCCGGCTGCTTGTAATTGGGATTATGGCGTGGTTCTCGGTGCAGATGATTATTAATATCGGGTCTATGATAGGGCTCATGCCGCTTAAAGGCATTACCTTGCCCTTGATTAGCCAAGGAGGCACCAGTATCATCTTCCTGACCGCGGCCCTGGGGATGGTTTTCCAGATTTCGCGCTATACTAGTTACAAAGCTATTGATCCGAAAGGCAACTATGAGCAAGGCCCATATTC
>JBBDZV010000052.1:0-2313 GCA_040900005.1 Saccharimonadales bacterium (SeqCode) | reverse complement strand
GATTCGGACACGGTGCCGGGTCTAGCTAACCGTATCGTGGGTAAATGGGCGATTTTCCACACTACAGGCATGCCCATCAAGTATTACCCGTACCCTGAAGAGAGTACAGCCTACGTTGGCATCCCCATAGGTGAAGGTATGAAGCCTTTGAGCTTGCAGCGACAAAAAGCGGTTAAAAAGAGGTTGGGTTTGGCGCCAGCCAGCCGCGTGCTGTTGGTAGCCGGGGGCGGGCACGGCTCGCGGGATATCAATAACGTCGTCGTTAAAATTGCTCCAGCGCTTTTAGAGTCTAACCTGGCGCTCCACATCGTTCATATTACCGGTCAGGCCCACGAACTGGCTGTCAAAAAGACTTACCAAAACAGCTTAAAAGCCACCGAGCGCGACAGAGTGACGGTGCTAGGCTTCACCAATGACTTTACCGACTATAGCGCCGTAGCTGATTTGATTATCAGCCGGGCAGGGGCTACGGCTCTGGCTGAATTTGCGGCGCTGGCCCGGGCCTGCCTTATCATTCCTAGCCCTTTTTTGGCCGGCGGCCACCAACTAAAAAACGCTGAGGTACTAAAAAAGCTTGATGCCGCCGCAGTCATTAGCAACGACGTGGAGCCCGATGAGCTTCTAGGCATTGTTAGCGAACTTTTGGGGAATGACCAGCGCCGCGCGACTCTAGCTAAGAATCTAGCCAAAACCGCTCACACCGATGCCGCCGAAAAAATTGCCGGGATACTTATACGGATAGTCAAGGCCCAAAATATCTAAATAGATGAATCCCGTTAGAACTCAAAAAACCTACAGTCCTTATCGCTACGTTGAAGTATGCAAACGTGTTCAAACGTTAACCAAAGTTTGGAAGGGAAGTGAGTTCTAGCGTGATGAATGTTTCAAACCAGCGCCCGCACAGCTCTCGAGCCTCGTCGCGTCCCAGCCGTACACCGATAACCAATTATTACAGCGGCAAGTCCTCGGGAGGGCGCAGTCCCTTTGAAAAAAAACCTAAGGTTCGCCGCGGTCGTAAACTGGCTCTGGGGTTCTTGGACATTCTGATAATCGCCGCGATTTTGTTTGGCCTGGTCTATAGTTTGATAGTCAAACCTCAACCCCAGCTGGCCGTTAACGATTTGTCCTACCACAGCCGCAACACCTACCGAGCCGCCTTGGTTTACGAGCTGAGCGCCCTCAA
This sequence comes from Saccharimonadales bacterium (SeqCode), assembly GCA_040900005.1. Lineage (GTDB taxonomy): Bacteria > Patescibacteriota > Saccharimonadia > Saccharimonadales > UBA10212 > JBBDZV01. Next base: position 1,130 of record JBBDZV010000052.1, on the reverse strand, counting down.
AAACCGCAACAAGATGACGCTAGATGAGCGGAGCATTGAAGAATCTTTAAAAAAACAATTCCCGGAAATCGTGGATGTCGCGTTACGCCTGCCGCTGCTTGGGCAATCACCCTCGGTCACCCTGGCCGTAGCCGCCCCCACCTTCTTTTTGTCGAGCGAGGCTAAATCGTACATTGTAGATTCCACTGGAGTGGCTGTTAACCTGAGCGACCAAATGCCCAATGTTAAGGGTTTACCGCAGATAGTCGACCAAAGCGGTTTTCCGGTGAGTAAGGGTACCCAAGTCCTGAGCGGTTCGGCGGTGGGTTTTATCAGTGCAATTTTGAGCCAGTCCAAACACTCAAAGGTGCCCGTCAAATCGCTAACACTGCCAGCCGCGGCCCAAGAACTTCATGTGCGGACCGCAGATAAATCTTACTTCGTGAAGTTTTACCTTGGAGGCGATGCCCGCACCCAGATAGGTCAATTTTTGGCTGCCCGGAAACAGTTTGCCCGGGCCAAAATCAGCCCCGCACAGTACCTGGATGTACGGGTGCACGGTAAAATCTTTTATAAATAAGCTCCACCGGGAGAGTTTATTTTACGGCGAACTTTATAATAAGAAACAAGCAAAGGCCGCCAAGTAACCAGCCGCCTATAACATCGGTGGGGAAGTGGGCGCCCAGATAGACCCGGGAAATGCCTATCAGAAAGATCAGCCCCGCCAGACCGGTCGCCGTCAGATAGTTCAAGGGGTGGGGCAGATGGCTATAAGCCAGATAAACCAGAAAGCCATATACGACCATCGCTCCAAAAGCGTGGCTGCTGGGAAAGCTGTAAGTTTTAAATACCATCTCATCTACATAAAGAGTATCGGGGCGGGTACGCTTTAAAAATAGCTTCAGAAGTACACTGAGGCCGTATGCGACCATAGTAAGCATAAAGGCGTTTCCTAGCCCAGAGATGTTCTTTCGGGCGGCTACGACGACTCCTATCGCTGCGACTGATAAGACAGTAACCGGGTCACCAAGGTGGGTTACCGTAGTCATCAGGGGTTGAATGGAGGCCGGCCAAGCTTGAATATAGGTACTCAAACTGCTGTCGAACCTGGTTATGCTAATCACTAAGGACATTATAGCGTGAGGGCAGGG